>SKGU01000185.1 GCA_007117255.1 Natronohydrobacter sp.
CGCTCGTAATAAGCGGATCGGACCCGGGGGCGGTACCCGGCGGCTCCACCAATCATCCTTCATTTGGGGATCATGGGGCCGAAACAGGATCGACGAACGTCTAAAGGGGTTTGCCTTGTCCCGGTGAGGTACCACCGTTATCGGTCCGAACAGTACAGTTGCCAACGACAACCGTGCTCCGGTGGCCGTTGCCGCGTAAGCGGTAACCATACCGAAACCTAAGCCCTTGCGCCTAGCAGCGTAAGGCGGGGTTCGCAGGCACCTGGCAACAGAAGCCTGCATTTTACTGTTCGTCTGCAATTCATCCATGTGGGGCAATTTCTTGCGCCAAAGCGGCTGTCGGGGCTTTTCATCGTGACTGAAACGCCTATGGTATCTGAAAAGAGAGGGTGCATGAGTCGCGGAATTGATTACGGTAATCTGATGCATGACGCCATGCGGGATCTGATCCGCAAGGTGCTGGATGGTGTTGCCAAGGATGGGCTGCCCGGCGATCATCATTTTTTCATCACGATTGATACCACTCATCCGGGCATGCAGATGGCCGACTGGCTGCGCGAGCGCTACCCGGAAGAGATCACGCTTGTCGTGCAGCACTGGTTTGAAAACCTGTCTGTCACTGACGAGGGTTTCGCCATCACGCTGAATTTCGGCAACGCGCCGGAGCCGCTTTATATTCCGTTTGACGCGATCTCTACCTTCGTTGATCCGTCGGTGGAATTTGGTCTGCGGTTTGAATTGCATCATGAAGACCTTGATGGCGAAGATGGCGACGACGACGAAGAAGCGCCGATTATTGAGGATGCACCGCAGGAACCCAAGAGCGGTGAAGTCGTCAGCCTAGACAGGTTTCGCAAGTAAGCGCGGTATGCGACCGCATACTGATTGATTTCATCCCTGTTGCGGGCTAAGCACAGCGTCGAAAATGACCGCTGCAAGGAGCCCTGCGCATGACTGCCACCCGCCGTGAGACCGACAGTTTTGGCCCGCTTGATGTGCCCGCCGACAAGTATTGGGGCGCGCAGACACAGCGCTCCATCCTGAATTTTCCGATTGGCTGGGAACGCCAGCCCGTGCCGATCATCCGCGCATTGGGGGCGATCAAATGGGCCTGCGCGCTGGTCAATATGGAGCAGGGCTCGCTTGATGAGCGCCGCGGCCATGCCATTGTTCAGGCCGCAACAGAGGTGTTCGAGGGCAAGTTTGACGATAATTTCCCGTTGGTCGTGTGGCAGACTGGTTCTGGCACGCAATCCAACATGAATGCCAATGAAGTCATCTCGAATCGTGCCATTGAGATTCTGGGCGGAGAGATGGGATCAAAAGACCCGGTCCATCCGAATGACCATTGCAACATGGGTCAATCCAGCAATGATACCTTTCCCACTGCGATGCATGTTGCCATCGGCATGCTGGCGCGTGATGTGCTGTTGCCAGGGCTGCAAAAACTGCATGACGCGCTGGCCGCCAAATCGGAAGAATTCAAGGATATCATCAAGATCGGGCGCACCCATACGCAGGACGCCACACCGCTGACACTTGGTCAGGAATTCGGCGGCTATGCGCATCAGGTGAAAATGGGCATTGCGCGCGTGGAAATGTGCCTGCCGCATATTTATGAGCTGGCACAGGGCGGCACGGCTGTGGGCACCGGGCTGAACACCCGCAAGGGTTGGGATGTGAATGTCGCGGGGCATATCGCGGAAATCACCTCGTTGCCCTTCAAGACTGCGCCCAACAAGTTCGAGGCATTGGCCGCGCATGACGCGATGGTCATGTTCTCTGGCGCGCTGAAAACGGTCGCCGCGTCGCTGTTCAAGATCGCCAATGATCTGCGGCTGCTGGGGTCTGGCCCGCGTTCTGGTCTGGGCGAATTGATCCTGCCGGAAAACGAGCCGGGATCATCCATCATGCCAGGCAAGGTGAACCCGACGCAGGCCGAAGCGCTGACCATGGTCTGTGCGCATGTCATGGGCAATGACGCGGCGGTGGGCTTTGCGGGTTCGCAAGGGCATTTCGAGTTGAATGTCTACAACCCGATGATGAGCTATAATGTGTTGCAGAGCATGCAGCTTCTGGGCGATGCTGCGGCCTCCTTCACAGATAACATGGTTGTGGGCACGCAGGCCAATGTCGCGCGCATTGACAAGCTGATGAAGGAATCGCTCATGCTGGTGACAGCGCTTGCACCGACCATTGGCTATGACAATGCCACCAAGGTTGCCAAAACCGCGCATAAGAATGGTACGACCCTGCGCGAAGAGGCGATTGCACTAGGCTTTGTCGACGGTGAAACCTTTGACCGCGTGGTCCGGCCCGAAGATATGATCGGCCCGAAAGACTGATATCGCAGCGCGCCCGCAAGGGCGCGCGCCCCTTGGTGGCAATGCGGCCAAAAACCACTGAGATTCGCGCAAGTCACGGCGTCCGCCCTGCTTGACACTGCACCCGCTTTCCCCCATACGGCAGGTTCCGTTCGGGCATGCGGTCCGCGCGGGGTGTAGCTATTGTCCGGGTTGCCCGGACACGCTGCCCGACGGCGTGCAACATCTGCACAAAGATGCAGGGGCCACAGGGCGCGACAAGGAAAAGAAGGAACAGACCGATGTTTGCGGTCCTTAAAACTGGTGGCAAGCAATACCGCGTTCAGTCAGGCGATGTCCTGCGCGTGGAGCGTA
>SKGU01000370.1 GCA_007117255.1 Natronohydrobacter sp.
CGCCCGTCGCCAGCACAACCATTTTCGCGCTGAACAGATGCAGCGTGCCATCGTCGAGCTTCCACGCCAGAACGCCCTGACAGACGCCATCTTCAGACATGATCAGGTCAGTGGCGAAATACTCGATGAAGAATTCGGCCTTTTGCTTGACGGACTGGCCATAAAGCGTGTGCAGCATCGCGTGGCCGGTGCGGTCGGCTGCGGCGCAGGTGCGCTGCACGGGCGGGCCTTCGCCGTATTCCGTGGTGTGGCCACCAAAGGGGCGCTGGTAGATCTTGCCATCTTCGGTGCGCGAGAAGGGCACGCCGTAATGTTCCAGCTCATAGACGGCTTTGGGCGCTTCGCGGGCAAGGTATTCCATCGCATCGGTATCGCCCAGCCAGTCGGAGCCCTTGACCGTGTCATACATGTGCCACTGCCAGCTATCCGGCCCCATATTCCCCAGACTGGCCGCGATGCCGCCTTGCGCGGCAACTGTATGCGAGCGCGTGGGGAATACCTTCGTCACACAGGCGGTTTTCAGCCCCTGTTCGGCCATGCCAAGCGTTGCACGCAGCCCCGCGCCGCCCGCGCCCACCACAACCACGTCATAGGTATGCTCTTCGATCTTATATGCAGACATCTCTTTTCCTCAGGCGCTGAACAGGACAGTGGCAACCGACAACACGCCAGCCACGCCAAAGGCCCAGCACAGCAACATATTGACCAGCAGCGCGGCAGTGCGCTGCGTCTTGTTGGGAACATAGTCCTCGATAACCGTCTGCAAACCTTGTTGCAGATGTGCGAATGCCGCGATGATGAACAGCACCGCCACCAGCGCATGCCACAGGTTCGAATAGGTGGCCACAAAGGCGTCGTGACCACCGCCCAAAGCCCGACCGAAGGTGAAGATGAACAGCAGTGTCAGCGGGATCAGCGCGATTGAGGTGATGCGCTGGCTCCACCAATGGTGCAGGCCTTCGCCAGCGGCCCCATGTCCGTGCGCGCGGGAGTAGTCGCTTTTATAGCTCATGGGGTCCTCACACAGCCAGAATTGTCAGAAGTGTCAGCACCACTGTGCCGGCGAAAACGAAATAGCTGGTCTTCTCGACCGTTGCGACATCCATCATTCGGCCCGTATCCCAGATCAGGTGGCGGATCGAATTGAGCATGTGATACCAAAGCGCCGCCAATGAGCCGATCAGGATCAGATGGCCGAGGATAGAGGTCAGCAACCCGTCCACGAACTCGAAATATTCTGCGCTGAAAGCGCCTGCTGCGAACCACCAGACAATAAGCATGGCAGCCAGGGTCATCCCCACTCCGGTGATCCGGTTCAGGATTGACGTGATCGCCGCCAGTGGCAGTCGGTAGACCTGCAAATGTGGTGAAAGCGGGCGGTTGCCCCGGTTGACATCAGCCATAAACGGCGTCCTCCATTGTGGCGCTGCTGCACGATGGCAGCGTGGCTCTGATTGCCTCTGACATACTTGATTTCACACGAATGTCACGCCTTCTGCCAGTGTCAGCCCTGAAAATCCCGTCTGTTTGCGATAAAATTCAAAGTAATCTGAATTTTGTGATCACACGTCTCATTTAAGTGATCACATATACGAGGGCATAGTTGGAAATCTCATCCCAGCGACAGGATGTGGCCGATCCGAGTCGCATCAGATGATCCGGGATGTGATCACTTCAACTCGTCCAGCACGGCCGAAGCAGTAGAGTTGTAATTGAAATAGACCAGTTGCGGTACATTGCGGATATGCACAGCCGTCAGAAGCAAGGTAATCGGGCCGCGCATGTCGTCACGCAGATACATCACGATCTCCTGCCGGAAAGCGGGGTCTTCGGCGCGCACAAGAATGGTCTGGCACAACTCAAATCCTTCGGGGAACAGATTGTCCATCGCCCCGAAATAAGCGTCGTAATTCTCTATCTCATGGGCCAGCATCGGCCCGGCGTTTTCCAGAAAGGCACGGTATTCTGCCTTCAGAAAATGCCCTTTCAACTTTTCCAGAAATGGCCAACTGTCAGGCGCTGCTCCGCAAGTCAAACTACCCTGCGCGATTGCGGCTCCCGACAGACCGACAGAAAACAAGACCGCTAAACCTGTCGCTTTCATGGCGTGCTCCCGGTTCCATGCACAGTAAAGCTGCATCCGGAAGCATATCAGAAAGCCCGAACAAACTATATTGGCATCAGCGCCCAGTAATCGAAATCGAGTAAAACATCCGGGTGATAGCGGCCAGTTTCGTCTTTCAACGCCTCGCAGTCACCTTTGCTGGCCACCATACGCAACCGCAACGCCCCCACACCGGGGGCGGCGGTCTCGGCGCGATCCAGCACTTCCGACCATGCGCGAATCGTATCACCTGCAAAGCAAGGGTTGGCATGGCTGCCCGCATTGATTGCCGCAATCATCTGTGCATTGGCTAACCCGTTGAACGACAAGGTGCGCGCCATCGAGATGACATGACCTCCATAGATCAGACGCTTGCCATCGGCGCGTTGTGTGCCGTCGAAATGCACTTTCGACGTGTTCTGCCACAGCCTTGTCGCCATCATATGCTCGGCTTCTTCCACTGTGACGCCATCGACATGGTCGATCCGTTCACCGACTGCATAATCGCCCCAACGATGCGGCTCACCGGACAAAGCAAAATCATAATCTGAGAAATCCAGCCCATCGGGCACAACCAGATCATTTGCGTGAACTGCTGCCGCGAGATCGGGCACGACTGTCTCAGGCGCGGCAGCTTGCGGATCGCGCTTGCGCACCATCACCCAGCGCACATAGCTCAGCACCTCTTCTCCGTGCTGGTTCTCGCCGCGCGTGCGCACCCAGACCACCCCACTCTTCCCATTGGAGTTTTGCTTCAGCCCGATGACTTCCGACTGGCTGCGCAAGGTGTCGCCCGGATAGACTGGCCGCAAGAAACGCCCTTCTGCATAGCCCAGATTGGCCACTGCATTGCGGCTGATATCGGGCACGGTCTTGCCAAAGATGATATGGAACGCAATCAAGTCATCGACCGGGCTTTGCGGCAGACCACAGTTGCGGGCAAATTCATCCGACGAATAAAGCGCCCCGCGCGCGGGATACAGCGCATGATACAGCGCCCGCTCTCCCCCCGACACAGTCCGCGGCACAGCATGTGTGATCACTTGCCCAATACGGTAATCTTCGAAAAAATGGCCAGCCGTGGTCTTGCTCATCTCAACTCTCATTTTCTTGCCGCAAATACTCGCGGGCGGCGCTATTGGTGCGCCATCTGGTCAAAGGCTTCCGAGCTTCAGCTCGGGCGAATAGGTCACATCTGCCTCTTTCACCACCGCCTGCGCACAGCGCATCTTGCCGCTGGTCGCATCAAAGGCATAGGCGGGGCTGCCATGCAGCGCCCAGCCTTTCGACAGGGCCTCAGTCACTTTGTGGCAGAAGGCGGATGTGTCGTCTTCGGTCAGCAACCGATATACCTGCATCACGCGCCCCCAAACGGCCAAGGGCCAAGCCAGCCATGGATCTGGCCCACCACCAGCATCGCAAACAACGCCCCCACGACCGCAACGCCCTCTTTCCATCCAGCGGCCTCCGGTGGACGCGTCCAGTCCCGGTTTGCACGATTGATCATGATCACCGACACCACGGCCCAGGCCAGCAGCCCACCAAACAGGATCACGCCCTGCACCGTGCCCACAACCAGCAGATGCGCGAGCGCCCATGCCTTGAAGCCGGAAAGCTGCGGATGGCGGATGCGCTGGTGCAGGCGGGTTTTCAGGCCAGACACGGCAAACAGATAAAACCCGATGAAAACCAGCAAGTTGTTGAGGTGAACCATCCAGCTTGGCACAACCCACAGCCAGACCGGATCGGCCATCTTGTATCCCAGCGTCATCAGCACGATAGAGCCCACAAGTGCCAGCGTCAGGGGCAGGCGTCCGGCCTCGCCCATGGCCGCGCGGCGTTCAGGGGCCAGACGTTTGAACAGATGCGCGCCCGCCCATAAGGCGACGCCAAAGATCAGGATCAGGGTTCCCATATGGCTACTCCGTCAGTTCCGCAAAGGCCTGTGCTTTTGCGAGGATTTGCTTCGCAGTCACAATATGCAGATTTTCGACGATGCTGCCATCCACAACAGCCACCCCCTCACCGCGCGAGGTGGCGGCGTCAAAGGCTTCGATCTGGCGCCGCGCCAGCGTGATTTCCTCTTCAGTCGGGGAAAACACCTCATTTGCGATGGGCAGTTGCAGCGGATGGATAAGGGTTTTGCCGTCAAAGCCCATATCGCGGCCTTGCTGACATTCCGCGCGCAGACCCGCTTCATCGCGGAATGCGTTGTAGACACCATCAACAATGACAATCCCCGCCGCCTTGGCCGCGATCAGGGGCATTTGCAACGATAGCATCAATGGCAAACGGTCAGGGCGGAAACGACAGCCCATATCCTTGGCCAGGTCATTCGTGCCCATGATGAAGCCCGCCATGCGCGGCGCGCGCGCGATATCTGCGGCATTCAGCACACCCTGAGGCGATTCCATCATCGCCCAGATCCGGGTTTCCGAGGTCTCGGCGCGCGCATCGAGCAGGCGCGCCAGCGCTTCGATCTGCTCTGCGTTATCAACTTTGGGCAGCAGGATTGCTTCTGGTCTTGCGTCTGCGATCACATCCAGATCCGACGCGCCCCATTCGGTGGAAAGCGCATTGATCCGCACCAGTTTCGCGCGCGTGCCATAGTCGTGGCTTTGAAGGGTCTGGGCCAGCAGCTCGCGTGCGCGCGCCTTCTCATCAATGGCAACCGCGTCTTCCAGATCGAAGATAATCGCATCCGCCGCGAGTGTCGTGGCTTTTTCCAGGGCGCGTTCCTTGGCACCGGGAATATAGAGAACAGACCGAAACGGGCGCGTGTCCATGGGGCATTCCTCGCAATTTTCTGTCGCCTGTGCATCATTTTTGGTTACAAATGGCAAGGGGGTTTTTGCTGCAACGCAGCGGAAATCGGGCAGGATGGGGCGCTAACATAGGCGCACGCTGCGTTTACGCAGTCTTGTGGCCGCGATGTCAGGCTGAAGGGGTCGCTCCCCACTGATCAAAGGAACCTTCCCCTATGCGCGCCCTTTATGCTTGCCTCGCGGCCTGTTTGATCCTGTTTCCCTTGCCTGCCGTTGCGCAGGGGCTGCAATGTGCGCCGCGCGCGCAGGTGCTTGACCTGCTTGGACGTGACCAGCAAACCCGCCGCGCCATGGGGCAGGCAGGGCCCGCGGTGATGGAGCTGTTTGCCGCCAAAGACAGTCAGCGCTGGACGCTGACAGTCACGCTGCGTGATGGCCGGATGTGCCGCCTTGCGCATGGCGTCGGGTTCGAGGCCCGCGATGACGCATTTCCCGCGCCGGGAGTGGCGCTGTGAGTCGGGTCCGCACGCACGTCTGCGGTTGAGGTAGGGTGCGTGCTGAGCACGCACCCTACGCCGCGCCGCCAGAAAAAATGCCCGCTGGCGATCAGCGGGCACTCCTCGGTCATGATGATGGTGAGAATGTCAGCGCGGCGCGATCATCATGATCATCTGCCGCCCTTCCATCTTGGGCATGTTCTCGACCTTGCCGATCTCGTCGATATCGGCAGCGACCCGGTTGAGCAATTCGGCGCCAATATTCTGATGCGCCATCTCGCGGCCACGGAAACGAAGTGTCACCTTGACCTTGTCGCCTGCTTCCAGAAACCGCATCACATTGCGCATCTTGACATCATAGTCATGCGTATCGGTGTTGGGGCGGAATTTCACTTCCTTGATCTCGATGATCTTCTGGTTCTTGCGGGCTTCGGCCTCGCGTTTCTGGAGTTCGTATTTGTATTTGCCGAAATCCATGATCTTGCAGACCGGCGGTGTCGCGTTCGGCGAGATCTCCACCAGATCAAGTCCGGCCTCTTCGGCCAGTCTCATTGCTTCCGAGGGTTTGACTACCCCCAGGTTTTCACCATCGGCCCCGATCAGCCGAATTTCAGGCGCGCGGATACGGTCGTTGATGCGTGGTCCGGTGTCGCGTTGTGGCGGGGCATTATGCGGTCTGCGGGCTATGGTGGTGCTCCTTAAAGCTGTTTCGGTCGGTAACATAAACTAAAGGCGAGGCGTGCGCGATTCAAGCGTGAAGATCAAGCCCTGACGCAATAACACGCTTGTTTTTGCGCCCGCAGCGAAGTTGTCTTTGCAATGGCGGGGTTTTCTGGCATAGCCCTCAGCCAGTTAACTGTTGTTCGGAAGGAGAACACCATGAACAAGTCCCTTCTCGTTGTAATTGCGGCGGCTGTTGTCGCTGCGGGTGTCTGGTTTGGCGTCCAGTCGCGTCAGGAGCCGGAAGTCATAGAGCCTGTTGTCGAGCCAGCACCTGAGCCGGAAATTTCCGAACCGGAACTGGTGGAACCGGAACCCGTAGAGCCGGAGCCAGAGATCACTGAACCTGAAGTGGTTGAGGAAGAACCTGCTGTGGAGGAAGACGCTGCTGTCGCAGACGAGCCAACAACCGAGGAGCTTCTTGAGCAGGCTGCAGAGGATGCGGCAGAAACTGTTCAGGACGCGGTAGAGGACACTGTGGATGCAACCACAGAGTCGGTTGAAAGCGCGGTTGAGGATATCATCGGTGACGAGGCTTCCGACGCGGGCAGTGAAGCCGCTGTGCAAGAGGCGCTTGATGACGCCGAAGCGGAGCTGTCCCCAGAGGCAGCCGAAGAAGCGGCAGAAGCTGTGGACGAACAGCTTGAAGTGCAGGATTTGGGTCTTGATCTGTCAATAGATGCGATCCGTGCCCAGATCGACAATGCTGGCCTGAACATCGCGGATCGTGGGATCATCGAGGGCTTGCTGCAAGCTGCAGGCGATAACCCCGAATTGCTGGAGCAGGTCGCAGAGCGCCTGCGTGCAATGACCGGAAACTGACCCTTTCCGACAGGTAATAAAAGCCCGGACATGCAAATGTCCGGGCTTTTTTCATGCCGCTGCGATCTGCCTCAGCCGCGCCGTCGTTTGCGACGTCCGCCTTCGCCATCGCCGGAATTGAAGCTGACATCCGGCAGGGTGACGATCTTGCTCAGTTCCGGAAAGCTGTCGACCGCATGGGGCAGGGCATTTGCATTAACGAAATGTTCCTGAAAGCGTGGCTCAATGGCGGTTTCGACCTTGTGGATACGCTTGACTGTCTCCTCGATCCCGGCGCGTGCTGCGACATTGCACAGCGCAATCCGTGCGCCCGTGCCAGCAGCATTGCCAGCGCTGGTCACACGTTCCAGCAATGCGTCGGGAATCATTCCCAGAACCATCGCATGTTTGGGGCTGATATGTGCACCAAACGCACCGGCCAGAACCACCCGGTCCACACGCTCTGTGCCGATCTCGTCCATCAAAAGGCGCGCGCCTGCATAAAGTGCAGATTTCGCCAGTTGGATCGCGCGGATATCGCCTTGCGTGACAGTGATCTTCGGTCCACCGGCGTCACTTGCATCATGGATCACATACGCATGTGTCCGGCCTTCAGGTTGGCAGCGCCATGTCCCGGTCTGTGCCGCCGATCCGATCAGGCCGGACGGGTCCACCAGCCCAGCCATACGCATTTCGGCCACTGCTTCGATGATACCAGAGCCGCAGATGCCAGTAATGCCGGTCTGCTCCGTGGCCTCGGTAAAACCCGGCTCATCTGACCATAGCTCACAGCCGATGACGCGAAAGCGCGGCTCTTTCGTGACGGGGTCGATTTCCAGCCGCTCAATAGCACCGGGTGCGGCGCGCTGACCGGAAGAGATTTGCGCGCCTTCAAAAGCAGGTCCAGTGGGCGAGGAACAGGCCAGAACGCGGCGCTTATCGCCCAGCAGGATTTCCGCATTGGTGCCCACATCGACCACCAGAACCAGATCATCTGAGGTCTCTGGCGATTCGGAAAGCGCTACAGCGGCGGCATCTGCGCCCACATGGCCCGCGATGCAGGGCAGCAGATAGGCGCGTGCATCCGGGTTCATGGCATGCAGATCAAGCGCGCGCGCGTCCAGGTTCAGTGCGTCCGAAGTGGCCAGCGCGAAAGGGGCCTGCCCCAACTCAACCGGATCAATCCCCAGAAGCAGATGATGCATCACGGGGTTGCAGACAATCACGGTTTCCATGATCTCGCGTGCCGTGACGCCTGCCTCGCCGCTCAGCTCGGTAATCAGCGTGTTCATCCCGTCACGCACGGTGCGCGTCATGTCCACATCGCCGCCGGGGTTCATCATGGCGTAGCTGACGCGGCTCATCAGGTCTTCGCCGAAGCGGATCTGCGGGTTCATGATGCCCGATGACAGCACCACTTCGCCGGTGCGCAGATCGCACAGATGGGCCGCAATCGTGGTCGAGCCAAGATCAATCGCCAACCCGTAAAGGCCACCTTCATAAAGCCCTGGCCAGATATCCAGCACCCGGTGCGGCCCGTCCCGATGATCTTTATGCAGCGCCACAGTGACACGCCACGCGCCCTCACGCAGCGCTGGTTGCAGCTTGCGCAGAATGTCCAGTCCGGCGGTGATGGCAGGGATATCCCATTCACGTTTCAGCGCCTTGGCCAAACGCTCGAAATCACCTGACGGCTCGTGCATGTCCGGTTCCTGCACCTCGACGAAATAAAGCCGGGTGGCGGGGTCCATGACGATCGCGCGCGCAGTTGCGGCCTTGCGGACCACCTGACGATGCACCTGACTTTCTGGTGGCACGTCGATCACGACATTGCCCATGACCTTGGCCTGACAGCCAAGGCGACGCCCATCAATCAGCCCGCGCTTGTCCTTGTAGCGCTGCTCGACCGCGTTCCAATCAGACAAGGCGTCTGGCGCGACTGTCAAACCGTGTTTGGAAAACTCGCCATAACCCGGCGTGATCTGACATTTGGAGCAAATACCGCGCCCACCGCAAACCGAATCAAGGTCAACGCCCAACTGGCGTGCTGCGGTCAGAACCGGCGTTCCCAATGGAAAACGCCCTCGCTTGCCCGAGGGCGTGAAAATCACCAACGCATCAGACATAAACCGGCCTCCGTGAGTTTTCCCTCAGATAACCGCCTGAGCGCCAGAGGGAAGGCCGGAACACGGCATTTCAGACAGAAAATTCGTCAGCGCGACACCAGCACCGAAATCGGTGAGTGACGCACCACGCGCGATGCTGTGGAGCCGATGAAATAATTGCTCATATCGGGCTTGTGGCTTGCGACCATGATCAGGTCTGCATGACATTCCTTCGCACAGGCCAGAATATTCTCGGACGCGCGCCCGCCGCGGATGTCGATATCCACGGTCTTGGCTTTGGCAGAAGCCGCCAGCGAATCCAGTTGTTCGCGCAGGGCTTTGCGATGGGCAAGCAGTTGCTCGCGCGCGACCGCAGCGCTCAGATAGGCCGGGATTTCGTCCAGAACATGAACAAGCGTAATCATGCCATCCGGGTCGATCAATTTGTTGGCGCGCTTGATCAGGGCCCGGCTGGTCGCGCCCTGATTGAACAGCGCCACGGCGATCACGATAGATTTGTACATTGGTTCCTCCCATGCAGATTGCGGGGTAGAAAGAAAACTGCCCCTCAAAGCGCTTTGAGAGGCAGGATTGCACAAGTTTGCCATCAGGGCAATCGTTGTCTTCCGGCGCGACCTTAGCGTGTGACAAGCACCGAAACCGGTGCATGACGCACAATACGCGCGGCCGTCGAACCGATGAAATAATCGCTCAGGCCGGGTTTGTGGCTGGCGATCATGATCAGATCAGCCCCGGCTTCCTTTGCGGCACCCAGAATCGCAGCAGAGGGCTGGCCCTCGCGGATAACGCAACTGACAGACATATCCCCGGCTTCGGCAGCAATGGCGTCAAGCTGGTCTTGTACGTCACGGCGCCGTGCGGACATGTGCTCTTTCGGGATTGAGGCCGCCACATAGCCCGGCACCTCATCGATCACATGGACAAGCGTAACCTTGCCGCCTTTGTCGAGAAGTGTATGGGCTTTCTCAAGCGCTGCGCGCGTGGTTGCCCCTTCATTGAAAAGGGCAGCTGCGATGACGATGGATGAATACATGGGATTTCCTTTTGTTGTTGGTTTTCAGCGTTTGACAAGGACCGAGCAACCTGCATGACGTATCACGCGACCGGCTGTC
>SKGU01000291.1 GCA_007117255.1 Natronohydrobacter sp.
AGAAAGGTTTCAGACGCTCCATCTGTGCGTCCGTCAGCCAAAAAAGATTGCTCATTGATAGGTCTCCTTACGGAGCGTGAATCACGTAGAAAGATGAAAATCAATGGGTCCTGAGCCTAGTATTCGGGTTTTGGTACTTGTGGTGGCGGTGGGCCTACTCGATTAACTGGGATGCCGTGTGGTTTTCCCTGCCATTGATTGTCGCCGAAACCGCGGCCTTTGTCGGGCTCATCCTCTTCACCATCAATCTGTGGTCACCCCGCTCTCCGCAGCGCCAGCCTGCACCCGCGCTGGTGTCTGAAACTTCCGACAGCAGCTCTGCTCCGGACCGCCCGCTGATCGTTGATGTTTTTTTTGCGACCTATAACGAGAGTCCTGAGCTTGTGCGCCTTGGGCTGCGCGATGCACAGCTTATGCAATATCCACACCCGATCGACCTGCGCATCCATGTACTCGACGATGGGCGTCGTCCCGAGATGGCCGCTGTGGCTGCCGAATTGAACGTCAATTACATCACGCGCGATGACAATCTTGGATACAAGGCCGGTAATTTGCGCAATGCAATGGACCGCACAGTTGGCGATTTCGTTGTCATTTTTGATGCAGATACCCGCCCGTTTCCAGAGTTTTTGAAGGCGACGCTTGGTTATTTCCGCGACCCCAAAGTGGCTTGGGTCCAGACGCCGCAATGGTTCTGGGATATCCCGCCGGGTGTGCCTTTGCACGCCGCGTGGCAGCGTCGTTTGGGGCGGTTTGGTGGTTGGCTGGGGCGCAAGGTCGAAGCTGTGATCGGGCCTGTGCGGCTTGGCGAAGACCCGTTCGGGAATGACCCACAGATGTTTTACGATTTCATCCAGTACCGCCGCAACTGGGCCAATGCATCCTTTTGTTGCGGCGCAGGATCAGTCCATCGTCGCGAGGCGCTGATGGAGGCTGCGATCCGGTCCTGGACGGCCCAGATCGAAACCATGTCGGATGACGAAGACAGACGCATCAGCAAAATGACCGGTGAAGTCGCCCTGTTCGAGGCAGTCCGCTACACGGCCCGCATGGGGCGCGCGCGCGAGATTGAGTTCACGCCTTTCAAGCTGCATGTCTCAGAGGATCTCTATACTTCGATCATCTTGCACAGTGACCGCGACCGGGGCTGGAAATCGGTCATGCACCCCGAAGTTCTGTCGCGCATGATCTCACCAACTGACTTGCTGAGCTGGACCATCCAGCGCTTCAAATATGCAGGCGGCACGCTTGATATTCTGCGCAACGACAACCCGCTGACCCGCCGTGGGCTGACCGTTCCACAAAAGCTGATGTACGGGACGACGTTCTATTCCTACCTGTCGCCGCTCTGGAATATCATTTTTCTGATTGCGCCAATCATCTTTCTGTTTTCCGGCATCGCACCCGTTTCGACCTATTCGCTGGAGTTTTTCCTGCACATCATACCGTTTCTGCTGCTGAACGAACTTGCGCAGATGGTGGGCTTATGGGGAACGCCGGTAATGAAGGGGCGGCGGTGGTATATCGCTATGTTCCCGCTTACACTTGCAGCACTCTGGGCAGTGGTCCGGGGGCAGCGTATCTCGTTCACGGTTACGCCCAAGGATCGCGCCTCTGGCCGGTATTTGAAGCTGGTGCGCTGGCAGATCCTTCTGCTTGTCGTCAATCTGGTTGCGCTGATCTATGGCTGGGGGCTGTTTTCACAAGGCGCCTCTGGGTACACATTGGGCGCAATGATTGTGAACACGTTTTGGAGTGTGAACAACATGATGGCGTTAGGCGTGATCGTGCGCGCAGCCATCTGGAAGCCAGACCCCGATTTTGACCTGCCGGTAATGGAGGGCTATCAGTATGAAAGCAAATAGCGGCTGGATCATGGCCCGTGGCCAGATTGGGTGGATTCTGGGGCTGATCGTTTCGACAGCCATCGTGATCCAACTGGAACGGCTGGAGATCGGTGCACGGTTGGGGTCGCTGGATGCAAACCCACTGGCCGAGGCTGAACCAGCATGGTCGCAAGCACTGCACGACCTGCGCGCCCAAACTCCTGACCCTGCGAATGCGGCCCCGCAAGAGCAGGCCGCTTTGTTGCTGGCCCTCTCTCTGGCAGCGTTGCAAGAGGGTGCGAACACGAACCAGCTTGCTGCCGAGGTTAGCGCCGCAATCGACGCTATCGGCCTCTCTGACGCCTCTGATCCGCTTGTCATTGAGGCAACAGAAGTCGCACGTCGCGTCTTCAATCAGTGAATGATCCATGATTCCGAGCGGCGTTGACATGTGACCGGGTGCGGGCGTCTTTATAAGACCCGATATGCGGCAATCGCTTGTAAGCTGACCGGTACAAAGCTACGCACTTCAGGCACAAGAACAATTCTGCGGGCTGCTGGCCCATCAACCCCGGATATATTTTCAGGGCAGACTGCCCCCATTGAGTGGTCGGATATTGACGTGAGTGTATGATTTGACGTCTGCTCCATAAGGGCAATTTTGCGAGAGCTTTAACCTCCGGCGAGCCCGAGACACAAGGACACCACGAGGATGTCACACACCCATGGGCGGCACGCAAACTGACACAGATGCTGCGGGGCGCATCTGATTGAATGCTCAGGGACGTGCCCGACCCTTTGCTGACGGTCGGCCTGTCAGGCTAGTGTCTCC
>SKGU01000377.1 GCA_007117255.1 Natronohydrobacter sp.
GCGTCTGTTCAGTTGCTTCGTATCGTTGTGTCGATCCATGCGATGTAAGGTGCCACGCGTGTATAGACGCCCGGACTATTTGCACTGGCGCAGCGATCGCCCCAACTGGTGATGCCCGTTTGCGTCCAGCCTGACGGGTGAATCGGGTCGGGCACGACAAGCGGGCCGCCGCTGTCGCCATTGCAGCTGTCGCGTATCCCTTGCAGATAACCAGCACAAACATTCGTGGGATGTATCGGGGGCAACGCACGTCCCTGTTCGTTTGTGCGGCCATGATAGAGCGAGCGGCATAGCTCAGGTGATATGATCGGGACATCAACCTGCTGAAGTGTATTTGCTGCTGTGCCTTGATGCGTTGTATGTCCCCATCCAGTGACGACCGCACAAGAACCAACAGGCGCAAAAACGCGCTCGACAGTTTCTGATTGCAGCTGAACGATAGCTTCCGCCCCGAGATTAGGGATTGGTCGCTCAAGCCTGACAAGGGCGATATCGTTTTCAACTGTGCTTCTATTGTAACGAGGATGGACATGCACGTTGGCGATCCGATGCGCGGTCCCACCTGAAAGCACTCGGGTTTCCCCGTGTCGAACAACCATATCAGAAGGGCGCTTGTTCTGCACGCAATGCGCGGCAGTCAGAATCCACTGAGGCGCAATGATCGACCCTCCGCAAAACCCTTGGCCAGAAGGGCTGGCCAGCAACACCTGCCACGGCCAATCTCGCCAATCTGTCGAAGTGCCGCCGACGATCCGAAGGGCCGCGCTGCGGTTTGTCCCCCCTGCATCATCCGGCAATGTGCATGTAAAACGTTCATGCGATTGGGCAGACGCATCAGCAGCGGGAAACAGCGCCACTGATATGGCCAGACCCATGTTGAACAGAGTTTTCACAACGTGGCGCTGCAGCATTTCATCTCTCCTGTTTCTCTCTTATGGGCTCACGGAATAGGCGACATAAGTGCTTGCGTGGCTTGCCTGCGCTTCAGGCACTGCAAAGCTGCGGGGACCGAATTCCGGATAGGCATCCACAGGTAATGCAGATGCAGCATTGGCGCTCCAGTGCAATGTGATGCGGTAATCCCCCGGATCGCCAACACGGAATTTGACATCCCCTTCATCCCCTATGCAGATTGGCTCGCCAGCCGTGACATTCACACCAAGCATCGTGTCGCCATCGGGATGGCTATGCGTATTCGGATAGATCCGTTCCAATCTGTTCTGGCGGGTTGTGCCCCACAGGCTGACCACACCATTTCTGGTCGCTTCAAAGCAGATGGTCACCAAACTGTTTGTCCGAAGCCGGTGAATCCGTTCCTCTTGACTGCGGGTTGTCGCTGCAGCGAAGGGCAGCGCGACGCCATGTTCCGCTACCGAGAGTATCAGTTCAACACCCGCCATCGGCTGCTGCTCTGCCATCGTCTGAGCCTGTGCTGCCGTCACTGCAGAACTCAGTGCCAGAGACAAAAGCGCAAGTTTCGGGAATGAGCCGAAGGGGCGTTGAACGTGTTGTTCGATGGTCATTGGCGTTTTCCTCAAAGTTGTTTCGCTCGCACGTGCAAACGTGACGCAGATCGCGCGTGCGAGCATTTTGACGCCGATAAACTGCGCCGGTAGAGCGTGCTGACGCTACGCAGTCAGGTCTTACGGCAGAACCGTGTAGCTGTACTTCACTTGAGCGACGGTTGGGCGCTGACTGATTTGCTGCCATTGTGGAAGCGTCAGGACCGGATAGACACCGCGCTGGGGCATGCCCTGATATTGGGCAAGCGATGCCCGCCCATCAGCTTCGCACCGTGCATAAAGAGTTTGCGGCCCAGCCGGACCCGTCACCAGAAGCTGCACATTGCTTCCGGCAGAGGGCAGACGAATAGTTTCACCTGCACGAAGCTTGACCTCGGGCACGGCTTGATTAGGGTACAGTACGGTGGCTTCGCCACGTGACTCCGAGACATTGACCACAGTCAAGGCACAATCGCGTTCGGCGGTCAGTTGCAGGGACATCTGCGACCCAATGCGATAGGCAGCCTGATCTGCATGCAACTGCAAGCCAAACCCAGTGCTGGGCGTTGCCACGCTGACCACTGGCTGCACGGCACCGGATTGCCCCGTCACGGAAAAATGTGCCTGCGCCGTTGTGAAACGGCCCGAGCCCGCTTGCGCCATTTCGACAGCCAGATGCCGCGCCAGATCGCTGGAACCAATACCGACAGACCGGAAAGGACCGGCCGCTGTGGTTGGGACATTTGCCAGCAGATCAATAGGACGATCCATGGCAATGACAGTAATCAGGTTCGGGCCATAGGGCGGATGCACGCGCAACAGCCAGTTTGCATTGGCACCCGGCAGGTTCAATTGTTGCCCCGCGCGAATGGCGCCGTCGCGATCATGCAAATTCGGATAGATGACTGTGGTTTGCCCGCTGGCGTCTGTGTTCAGCACCAGCACATGCCCATCTGTTGCGCTCGTCAGTGCCATGGATAGCGTTTCACCGGGCCGGTACTGGCCATTGGCGCGGTCCAGCTGCAAGCCCAGCGAAAGGTTTGCTGATGCGTTTGTCGCTGGCACGGAAAGCTCTGCCATCGGAACCAGCTCTGGGGTGATCATGCGATCACCTGCCTGCGCTGACGCGCCCGAAGACAGGGCAAGGGACGCAACCAGTGCTGTGGTCGCCAGAAAAGCGCGTGTGGTTGTGGGGGTCATGTCGATCTCCTGAATCAAGGTTTTGGTATTCGAGATATCGGGATGGTCGGCTGCGGAACTGCGCGCGGCATCTTCAACTTGACCCTTAATCGTTCTCGGCCCTTCTTGTTCATAGGGCTCACAGGCCTTGGAAGAATCGGTCTAAGTGCTCTGCTGAAATAATATCAATACGCCCTTGGCTCCGCAGCTTTTCCAGTCCCATATTGAGGGTACTGAGATATTGTGAGGCCCGAGGGTGAGAGCGGTGGATCAGCATGTGCATTGCCTCAACACTCACGGGCCGCCGTAATGCTACCACCTCATCGTCCATACCCAATTCAGAGATTGCCTCCAAACCGCCAAGCTCCTGGTCACTCACAAGGTCGACCTCATTATTCAGCAGCATTCTAAAGCACTCGTGCAGATTAGCGGGCTGAACCATGGTGATATGTTGATCCCTGATCCATCTACGATCAGCTGAATCAAGGTCATGAGTAAACCAGCCTTCAGGCCGACAAACCCTTTTACCATATACATCGCTATCTTGGACGAAATCAAAGGGGACATCAGAACGCTTCCAAAACTGAATCAGCGCTTCAAACACAGGTTCAGAGAACCGATACTCACATCGCGTGGGATTTGCTGCCTGCATTTCGGGGTCGTCACAGCCCGGATTGAACCATGGATGTCCCATATCAAAATGACGCTCCTTGAGAAGGATATCTAGATGTGCCGGGTAGTCACTAATGAAAACAACTCGAAACTCCTGGTCAACAGCATCAAATGCCTCAGCGATAATCTGGCTTGTCATGCCACTATGGGGCAGTGCCCTATTCGTAAAGGGTGAGTATGGGCCAATCAGAACGGAAATAACATCTGCGCTCGTTGTTCCGCTACTCATTTCTAGAGAGGGAGTGGTAGGGGAAGCAGCACGTTCGGCTGTGCTGGGGCATGGCAGAGAAATGGTTACTCCAGAAGAAATACGATCAGGGTTACGCCCCAAAACACTGCGGTTCGCATGCCATATGAAACTCCACCGTCCAGTTGTACCATATACACGGCTGGATATACCGCCCAGCGTATCACCTTCCTGTATGACGTAGGGCTCGCCACAGCTTATGTTGGTTGCTTTTGCAGGAGTATGTACACCAAATCCAACGAGTGCTGCTGAAATCGCTAACACCGCCTTGTATCTTTTCATCATCTTTCTGCTTCCCTTTCATGTTAAGCTAAAGAAAACTCACCTTCCCTAGCAGTCTTGACACACTTCATCTTGCACAATAGGACTGCGGACAAGACGTAAAGCATTTTCACTCTCTGTCAGCCGCATCCCAAAAGCGGTACCAATCTGCGCCTTGGCGACCGTTCCAGCGGCCTCGGTTAAGACTTCAATGTCATTAGACACAGGGTCTTGATAGGGCCATAGCCGTAGGGGTTGACTCAATTGGGCATTGCGTTCTCGAGCCTGTCGTAACTCTAAGAGAGTCGGCATCCGCCAATCAGTATAACCACCAATTGATCCTGTGGAGTTGAGTTGCGTTACAGCTCTTTGCCAATTCTTGAGTGTGTCTACTTTATAGACACCAAGACAATTTCCTGCGGTCCAGCTTTGTCCTAAAGGACATTGGAGCCATTGTAATCCAGTGGCCTTATCGAAGTAGGTTCCATTGGTGTAGATAGTGTGGGTGCTGAGGTCCTCATAAATGTCAGATGCGTCCCGTTGTCTGGGCGGCAACTCTGGTTCTGGCTTGCGCACCGGTTCCGACTCATGCTCGGAGGGAACTGGAATCTGCACGAGATTTGGCGGTGCATCCGACGGCTGAGTAACGATAGGCATGCTTACGTCAAACATAAAACTACCATCAAGTTGATCATAGACCGCTGGAAACTGATCATGGCCCACGCTCATCGCCGTCCTGCGGACCTCCGAACGGACCTGCTGGACCATGCTGCGCAGGTCCAGCCCCGGCTGGGTCAGGCGCGGCAACAAGGCGCGAGTGAATATAGAATTAGGATTGTGATCATCATCGCCAAGCCGGTCCAGCGCCTTCTGCCCCGCCCCGGCAGAGTAGATCACGTAACTACCCTGCGGCGGGTCAACCCGTGCCAGACCGCGACTACCACCAAGACTGCGGGTGCCCTGGCGCGGAAAGGGGTTATTTCGGCAGGCATCCAGGATCAGCAGACTTACCCGAACGCCCTGGCGCTGCAGGCTGGCCAAGGCACGATCAACACCGATGGCCGCCTCGATTAGGAAATACTCATCGCCCGGGCGGGCCTCGGGAATGTCAGCGGGTAGCAGGTAGTTCTGCCCGTCTACCTCGATCCCGTGGCCAGCGAAATAGAACAACGCCTCATCCCCCGGCGACAGCATAGCGGCGAAGCGGCTAAGTGACTGAATCATGTCCCGGTGGTCGGGGTCCAAGAGCGCGGTCACTTGGAACCCGACCTGTTCGAGGGCCGCGGCCATCGCCCTTGCATCATTCACAGCTTTTTGCAGCGGTTCAACATGGGCATATGCGTCTATTCCAACCACAAGGGCATGCCGATTCTGGGCATGAGCCGGTTGGATAATGACCAAAGTCAGCAGAAGAGCAATCAGCCGTCTCATGAAACACCTCGATCAGCGGTTTTGGACAGGGCGCAGGATAAAGGGATCAAGCATTGAATCGATGACCGTCAGCATTTGGGCGTGACCCGCCTCAACTGTTGTTGCGAAAACCGACCGCCGGGTTGCGCTTGCGACCTCTTGTAACGACACGCCCTCAACAGACGCGCTTTCCAGAAAGTAGCGCATGAACACGGAGTTTTCGGCATCATCGTGAGGGCCAGCAGACTCGAGGGGGCACGCCCCTTGCTGAGCGGTGTAAAGCAAAAAGCTGCCGCCGATAATGCGCGTTTCCGGCGAGGCCAGAGACAATGAGCGCGTCAGCGGTCTGACCCGTTCCCGGCATGTATCGATGATCAGGCTTGTTGCGCTTGCGCCCGCATCATTCGCGGCCAACACCAAAGGTTCAAGAGCAAGGCTTTCTGCACTGAACTGATGATCCGAGACATAATGGCCTGTATCGCGCACGGCCAAGAATGTCGTGCCATCAATATCGGCCCCATGTCCTGTCACATAAATCAGAACATCATCATTTGTTTCAATCGAACTCAGAAACTCTGTGACACCGCTTGTCGTTTCTGCAAGGTCCGGGTTCACAAAGACAGTTACCGAAAAACCTGCCTGCACTAGCAGCGCCTCAAGAGCAACGGCATCCGCCTGAACCCGGCCAATTGCAGGCAGATGCTGGTAGGCTTCAACGCCGATGAGCAGAGCATGCCGTGCGGCTATACTTACCTCGGAATCTTCGGCATGTGCAGTTTGTACAGATAGGCTGACACATGCCGCGAATGCGCATGTTGCCGCAATATTTTGAAGTGAAGTACTCATGTTGGGTGTCCTTGACGCTCTGAAAGGTGAATGTGACAGCGCGCGGATCATTCGCCGGCCGCGACATATTGCCTGAGCGCAGCCATTGATGCTGGCCCGAAGGCACCGTCGATGGCCCCAGTGTAGAAGCCTTCGTCGCGCAGAATTGTCTGGGCAATTCTTAACCTGCTATTGCTCCAATACGAGAGATTTGACGAGAAATTGTCATTTCCATTCTGTTCCGCTTTCAGCATCCACTTCATGCCTGACTGATCATCTTTTTGGGTCCCCTCACCCTCCAGATACATCCATGCAACGTTTGACATGCTCATCGCATGGCCGCCACGCGACGCTTCAAGAGTCCATTTGAAAACAATCTCGGGGCTCAGACCCGTCTCATCGGCACCATATGACCAATAGACCCCGCCGATATCCGCCATCGCAGGTTGATCCCCTGCTTCCGCTGCCGCCAGCAGCCATTTCGCGGCTTCCCTGGGGTTCGTTAGCTCTGTGTCATCACGCGCATATAATTGACCAAGGCGGCGCATCCCAAAAGCTAGGCCGGCTTCAGCAGCTTTGGTATGCCACTGAGCAGCGTTGGCAAAGTTCTGTTCGACCCCTAAGCCTCTGGCGTACATCCCCGCAAGGTTGGACATGCCGTACGTGTCACCTGCTTCGGCGGCTTTTCGATACCAGCTTGCAGCCGCCTCATCATCCTGCGGCAATCCTTCACCATATTCATAGGCCAATCCAACGCGACGCATCCCGAGTGCATTCCCTGCATCTGCGGCGGCACGGTACCAGCCAGCTGCTTCTTCATGGCTTTGATCCACGCCGCGGCCATTTGCGTACATCTCGCCGAGGTTGGCCATTGCAGTTGCATTTCCAAGGTCGGCTGCTTCGCGATATAGCCTGACCGCCTCTGCGAGATTTACTTCAGGAACCCCAAGACCACGCTCCATCATCCACCCAAGGGTGTTCATGCTGCCTGCATGCCCCAATTCGACACCACGACGGTACCACTCAACCGATTTGCTATAATCTTCTTCTATGCCGTTTCCTGTACGATAGGCCGTCGCCAGCTGCCAGATTGCAGAAGTGTTTCCCTTTTCTGCGGCCTGTTCATACCAGCGTATGGCCTTTGATGGATCGGCGGTTATTCCGATACCGCTGCGGAAATATTGACCCATGTTATACATTGCGACATCGTCGCCAAGCGCTGCAGCTTGGCGGGCTAAACGCACTGCCTTGGCTTCATCTTTTTCAACGCCCCTCCCGTTCTCAAACATGAAACCCAGAAGCCTGATTGCGCGCGGGTATTCAATTTCAGCGGCCTTGTGATACCAGTAAACTGCCTCGGAATCATTCCGATCCGTGCCGCGTCCGTTTGCCAACATCCAACCTAGGTTGGTTTGCGCTCTTGCATGCCCCGCATCAGCAGCAAGACGATACCATCTGACCGCCTCGGCGTGATCTTGCCCCACACCACGTCCGGTTTCATACCTCCAGCCGAGGTTCGTTTGCGCCCATAGGTCACCGCTCTCGGCAGCCATCCGGAACCAGCGAAGCGCTTCACTCTCGTCTTTGTCAGTACCACGCCCCTCTTGATAGGCTATCGCTAAACCATTCATGGCCATAGTGTCGCCCAAAGCTGCCGCTTTATGATAGAGTTCATACGCCTCTTCGTTTTCGTCAGCAGCAGTCAACGCACGCGCCAGACGGGCCATTGTAGGGGCATCCTCCGGCTGGTCCGACAAGGCTTCGCGGCAGGTCACGACGGCCTCGCGCGCGTAGCTGCGCAACCGCTCAAAGTCTATCAATTCACGGTCCGCCATCCGTTCGCAGGCCAACCCGGACGCAAATGTCGAAGTCAATTGCGGGCGTGCTGATTGTGCAGAAGCGATTTGCGCTTGCAAGGACTGCATCCGTTGCCGGGCATAAGCCAGCAATGTCGGACATTGTGGATGGTCCTGGATGAACTGATCATAGACCTGCTCATTGTCGCTATCTGCAATGACCTGCCATGTGGCGCGGGCGGCTGCACATGGATCAAGTGGCTGTGTGACTGTCTGTGCTTCAGCGCCACCGAGCGGTTGCTGGAACACAAAGTCTGAATTCAGCCGATCATCCCAATGCGGAAACTGAGTGCGCCCGACACTCTCGGCTGTACGCACGACATCTGAACGCACCTCGGGGGCAATAGAACGGATCGTTGCTCCAGGTCGCGTCAAGCGAGGTAAAAGCGCACGCGTGAACACTGAATTTGGGTCCGTGTCTCTGTCTGAAAGACGATCTAGCGCTGCTTCCCCGGCATCGGCCGACATCAACACGAAACTGCCTGCGCTGCTGGATTGCCGTGCCAAGCCACGGGTCGTGCCGAGGCTGCGATCAGGTCCGGGGGGAAAAGGATTATCACGACAACCGTCGAGGATCACCAAGGTTGTCTGCGGGCGTCTATCCGCGATCATTTCCTGAATCATATCCACAGCCAGTGCGTTCTGGCTTAGGAATAGCCTGCCACCTACTTCAGGCACCCGAAGATCAGCGGGCAAAAGGAAATTCTGGCCATCAAGCTCCACGCCATGACCCGCAAAGAAGAAAAGTACCTCATCTCCGGGCTGAATGGTCCGTACGAAACGCTCCACCCCATTGATCAAGGGCTCAAGACCAGAATCGATGAGCAACGTGACTTCAAAATCGGCGGGTTTTAGCGCGTCGGCCACCGCGCGGGCATCGTTACGGGCCTTTTGCAAAGGGGTGACGTGTGCATAGTCGTCGATTCCGATGACCAATGCATGTCGCGTCTGGGCGAATGCCGGAAGTGCGAAGGCCATTGCAAGAAAAATGATAATAACTCGGATCATGGGCAGTCCTCCTGTCATTCGCGCAATAACTCGACGCGTCGATGCATCTGGTGCAATTGTTCGGTGTTCAATTCATTCTCAATGGCTGGTTGGAAAGGCTCATCATGGCCGCGCCCGTCGACGGTAATCTGGATACGCAGCCCCTGAGAACGCAGATAGTCGCTCACGGCCTCAGCGCGGCGCAGCGACAACCGACGATTATAGTCAGGCGCACCTACTGGATCCGCGTGACCTATAAGAGTGACCCTGTCTGCGCCTTGCACGCGCAGGTAATCGGCGAGATCCGCCGCCGCCGCCGTTCCGTTTGTGGTGAAATCGGTAGAGTCAAAATGGAACTGGATCGGCAGGGCTACGCGCGTCACGCCGAAGCTGCGAATTGCAGGGGCGGCCAGGCCTCCGGGCTCGCCACGGGTACTTCTTGTGGTAGGTACATAATTCGGAGCCAGCAGACGACTTGTCTGCGCCTTGCGAAAAAGCTGTGCTATCACTGCTTCAGGCGGCTCGATGGGCGTCAAAGAAGGGCTGGCCATGGCATCAAGCGCATCCTGATATTGACGCGTTGCCTCGGCATGATCGTCGCGCGCGCCGGCAATGTCGCCCAATGCGGCATGTGCCTGCCATAGCGGCATCACCTCGAGGACCCTCTGCAAGGCCGCTTCCTGTCTGGCAACCGGCGCCTTGGCCTCGAATAAAGCCACCGCTTTATTGAACCGGAGCCCGGCCAGCAATTGACGCAGAGTGTCAGCCTCTGACAGACAGCTCCGCGTCGCATCGGCAAGCGCCCGTGATAGCACCTGATCGTCAGCGGCGGCGAAGGCAGCGCGACCCTGCGCCTCCAGATCACTACAGTCCTGTGCGAATGTACCCGAAGCAATCAAACTGGCCGCTGCGGTCAAGGCAGCGAAAACTAAGCTACGAACAAAAACCACTTCTACCGTCTCCCGTTTGGCCGCGTCTTTATGTAACCCGTTGGGTCCCAGAGCCTTTTGCATAGGTCTGGGACCCAAACCTTCCCTCGCTTGACGTTATCACCGTCGTCGATTGCCCAACTGAGACGATGCATGGCTGCGCAGTTCGGCAAAGCCCCGTCAGGTCACTGGTTCTGCATCAAGGACTATTGATGATTCCCATGAAAAGCGGCGTTGA
>SKGU01000189.1 GCA_007117255.1 Natronohydrobacter sp.
CCACGCCCCTGACGCGTTGCGCCGCACTGTCGAGGACGCGCGCAAACGCGATACGCTGGCGGGCAGCTACCCCTATCCGCGCTGGATGAAGAAAGACGACTACCGCGACGCGCTGAAGCCACTGCAGACCGAATTAGTGAAAATGCAGCACTGGCTGGACGAGACCGGCCAGCGCGTTGTCGTGATCTTCGAGGGGCGCGATACGGCTGGCAAATCCGGGGCGATCAATCGCATCATGGAAGTCGTCAATCACCGCACGGTGCGCGTGGAAGCGTTGCCACGTCCGACCGAACGGCAGTTACGCGAATGGTTTTTCCAACGCTATGTCGCGCGCCTACCCGCGGGCGGCGAAATGGTGCTCTTCGACCGCTCTTGGTATAACCGCGCCGTAATCGAGCATGTGTTCGGTTTCTGTACGCCAGAGCAGCGCGCGCGGTTCTTCCTGCAACTGCCGGATTTTGAGCGGATACTGGTGGATGACGGGGTCATTCTGATCAAGATATGGCTGAATGTCGGCCGCGCAGAACAGCTTCGCCGCCTGCTGGCGCGCGAAAATGATCCGATGCGCCACTGGAAGCTGTCGCGCATTGATGTCGAGGGCTTGGGAAAATGGGACGGCTACACCCATGCCATAGCCGAAACTTTCGAGCGCAGCCATACTGTCGCGGCCCCCTGGACTGTGATTCGGTCCGAAGACAAATATCGTGCGCGGCTGGCCGTCTTGCAGCATATCCTTGAGCGATTGGATTATCCGGGCAAGTCTGCCAAGGTCGCGACTGCACCAGACCCACAGATCTGCGGCACACCCGCGATCTGGGAGCCGGAACTGTGGGACGACGGAAGCTGACACAACCGCGTGTGTCACCCCAGATTCCGTCTCGCGCGGCTGTGATCCCGTGCTAGGCTGCGGTCATTCAATTTGCCGGAGGTCGCACTATGGTTCCTCGATTTCATCTTGCCCAAAATACTCTCCGGGGGGGCCATGCTGCGCATGGCGGGGGGCGGAAAGCCCCCCTTGCGACAGTCACTCTTGCATTGGGCCTGATGCTCGCGCCCATGGGGGTGGCACAGGACGCGCCGATCCCGCCGCGATTCGCCACCATGCAGGACAGTACCGATTTTCCCGGCGGCGATCTGACGCCGATTTTCAACACCACGCTGGAGCAATGCCACGCCACCTGCCTGCGGCTGGAGGATTGTGCTGGCTTTACCTTCAACCAGCGTGCCGGAGCCTGTTTTCCGAAAGGCAGCATCGGGGTCGCGATCCCGTTTGAAGGCGCGCTGTCTGGCGTGATTGCGTCCGTTTCAGACAGCGGGCTTGCCCTTGCCCGCGATCTACGCCCCGCTTTGGGGTTTCTGGACAGTAGTGATTTCACCGATGCGCGTGAGCAGTCAGAAACCATGGGCAACCGCTATTACGCCAATGGCCTGACCGAGGCTGCCTTGCTGGAGGGCGCGTCCGGTGATCGGGCGGTCATGTGGAGCGGGGCCGCTGTCACTGTGGCCGATAGTGGCGCGGCCTGGCTGGCCCATGCGCGCGCGCTGCGCCAGCGTGCGCAAAACGACAACCAGCGCCGGTTTGATCTGAACCGACAGGCGGTCAGTGCGGCACTGAATGCGACATTGCGCCTGCGCGATCCCGCTGCGCGCGCCTCGGCTCTGGTGGTGATGGCGGATGCGCTCGAATCCGGGTTTCGCGGCGATGCAGCATTGGCCGCGATGCGTCTGGCCGATCAGCTGCGCCCCGGTATAGCGCCAGAACGGCTGGCCGAACTGCGCGAGAAATACGGCTTCCGGTTGTTCAGCCACGATGTCGAGGCAACCAGCGCCACCCCGCGCATCTGCGCCGCATTCTCTGAAGACCTGTCGCCTGCGCGCGATTATGCGCCCTTCGTGCAAAGCGCCGCACAAGGGCTGGCGGTCGAGGTCGAGGGCACGCAGCTTTGCGTCAGTGGCGTGAGTTACGGCGAGAATGTCAGCCTGACGCTGCGCGCTGGTCTGACTTCTGCGTCCGGGGATGCCTTGGTGCGCGATGTGCCTTTGGAAGTCTATGTGCGCGACCGCGCGCCTCTGGTGCGCTTTCCGGGTCGGGCCTATGTGCTGCCTGCCTCTGGCCCACGCGCCTTGCCTGTGGAAACCGTGAATGCCGACCGGCTGGAGCTTGCCTTGATGCGCGTGTCGGACCGCAATCTGGTAACGTCGATCCGGCAGGGCAATTTTGCCTCGGCCATGAGCCAATGGGAGGGCGAGCGGTTCGAGAACCTGCTGGCCGAACCCGTCTGGCAGGGCGTGGCAGAGCTTGAGGGCACGCTGAACCGTGCCACGACCTCGCGCTTGCCACTCGATGACGTGGGCACTTTGGAGCCCGGCGTTTATGTGCTGCGCGCCGCAGTGCCGGACGCAGACCCGTGGGATGTCGCGCCAGCGATGCAGTGGTTCATGGTGTCGGATCTGGGTGTCAGCACGCTGTCGGGCAGTGATGGGCTGCATGTCGTGGTCCAGCGCCTGTCAGATGGCCAGCCCGCCGCAGGTCAGCGCGTGGCGCTTCTGGCGCGGTCGAACCGTGTCTTGGGCGAAGCGGTCAGCGACGATCAGGGACATGTGCGCTTTTCGGGCGCGCTGACGCAGGGCAGCGGGGCGTCTGCGCCCG
>SKGU01000199.1 GCA_007117255.1 Natronohydrobacter sp.
ACGATTTCCGGGATCAGGTCCGAGCCGAAATCATGGCTGGAATTCGGGTCTTGCGCGTCTTTTTCCAGCAGATCGCGCAGGAATGGCCAAGAGAAGACATAAATCCCCATCGACGCCAGTGCCTTGTCGGGTGCACCGGGCATCGCCGGCGGATCAGCGGGTTTTTCCAGAAAGGACGTGATGCGGCTCGTCTCATCCACGGCCATGACACCAAATGCGCTGGCCTCCTGTCGTGGAACAGTCAGACATCCCACTGTGACATCCGCGCCAGAACTGACATGCTGGCGCAGCATCAGCTCGTAATCCATCTTGTAGATGTGATCTCCCGCCAGAATGACAATATATTCAATGCCATAGCTGTCGATGATGTCGATATTCTGTGCCACCGCATCCGCCGTGCCGCGATACCATGTCGCCTCATTCATGCGCTGCGACGCGGGCAGAATATCAAGATACTCATTGCGTTCGGCGCGAAAGAAGTTCCAGCCGCGCTGGCAATGGCGGATCAGCGAATGCGCTTTATATTGCGTGGCAACTGCCATCCGCCGAATGCCGGAGTTCAGCGCATTCGACAGCGCGAAATCAATGATGCGGGTCTTGCCGCCGAAATAGACCGCCGGTTTCACCCGGTTGTCGGTCAATTCCTTCAACCGCGATCCGCGCCCGCCCGCCAGCACAAACGCCATCGAGCGTTGCGCCAGTCTTGAAGTTTCTGCCATCCCAGTCCTCCCTGAACCTTGTGGTCACTTAATCCTCTGCCCGCAGGCGGAAGATCACTGTTGAAAGCGGCGGCAGCGTGATGCGGATATGCTGATCCATACCGTCCCAGTCCCCCGCCACGCTGTCGCACCCGCCCAGATTGCCGCGATCTCCGCCGCCATAAAGCGCGGAATCACTGTTCAGCACTTCCTCCCAATGCCCCGGCGCGGGCACGCCCACGGCCAGATCGCTGCGTTCAATCGGTGTGAAATTGCAGATCACCACCACAGGCGCGTCCCCGTCCAGCCCGTAGCGCGCGAAGGCCAGTTTCGAGATGGCAGGGTCATTGGCGATCCACTGAAAGCCCGCCGCCTCGCAATCGCGCCGATAGAGCGCGGGCGTGTCGCGGTAAACCCGGTTCAGATCACGCACCAAGGCCTGCACACCGCGATGATTTTCACCTGCGAGCGCGTCCCAATCCACAGATTTATCGTGGTTCCATTCATTATACTGCGCAATCTCGCAGCCCATGAACAAAAGCTTCTTGCCCGGAAACCCCCACATATAGCCATAATAGGCACGCAGATTGGCGAATTTCTCCCATTCGCTGCCCGGCATCTTGTCAATCATCGCGCCCTTGCCGTGGACAACTTCATCATGGCTGATCGGCAGAATGAAATTCTCGGTCCAGGCCCAGTCAATCGGGAAGGTCATCAGGTGATGATCATAGGCGCGATAGATCGGGTCTTTCTCGATATAGCGCAGCGTGTCGTTCATCCAGCCCATGTTCCATTTATAGCCGAACCCCAAGCCCCCGGTATCGACCGGGCTGGACACCCCCGGAAAGGCCGTCGATTCCTCGGCCACCGTCATGATGCCTTGGGCCTCGCCATAAGCGACCGTGTTCATCTCGCGCAGGAAAGCAATGGCCTCCAAGTTCTCGCGCCCACCCATGTGGTTGGGAATCCATTCGCCATCTTTGCGCGAGTAATCGCGGTAGAGCATGCTTGCCACCGCATCCACGCGCAGCCCGTCGATATGGTATTCTGTGAGCCAATACAAAGCATTGGCCGTCAGGAAATTGCGCACCTCTGTGCGGCCATAATTATAGATCAGCGTGTTCCAGTCCTGATGGAACCCTTCGCGCGGGTCAGAATGCTCATAAAGATGCGTGCCATCGAAACGCGCCAACCCATGCGCGTCAGACGGGAAATGCCCCGGCACCCAATCGAGGATCACACCCAAGCCCGCCCTATGCGCGGCCTCCACCAGCGCGCGAAACTCGTCCGGCGGGCCGAAACGGATCGTGGGGGCATAAAGGCCCACAGGCTGATAGCCCCATGAGCCATCGAACGGAAATTCGCTGACCGGCAGAAACTCCAGATGGGTGAACCCCATATCTACGGCGTAGTCCACCAGTTCCGTGGCCAACTCAACATAGCTGAGCGGGCGGCCGCCGTCTTCCCAGCGGCGCTTCCAAGACCCCAGATGCACCTCATAGATCGAGATCGGCTGATCACGACGATTGGCCAGCGCGCGGCCTTCCATCCAGTCGCCATCGTCCCAGTCATAGCCTGATATATCGCGCACAACCGAAGCCGTGGCAGGCGGGTGTTGCGCACCAAAGCCCACCGGATCGGCCTTTTGGGCGACCGCGCCATGTGCGTCAATCAACTCGTATTTGTAAATCACACCCTCGCCCAGCGCCGGGATGAACAGCTCCCAGACGCCAGTGTGACCGACCCGCCTCATGGGGTATTGCGCACCATTCCAGTGGTTGAAATCCCCCACCACCGAGACCCGCTGCGCATTTGGTGCCCAGAGCGCGAAATGCACGCCCCTCACGCCCTCATGCGCCATCACATGCGCGCCCAGCGCCTGCCAAAGCTGGCGATGCGTGCCCTCGCCCAAGAGATACTGATCCAATTCGCCCAGAACCG
>SKGU01000131.1 GCA_007117255.1 Natronohydrobacter sp.
CGGCATTGGTGATGCGCACGAACTCGCAATTTCCACGCATGCCCGCTACAGTCCCATGCCCGGTATAGCCCATCGCCGCGCGCAAACCGCCCACCATCTGATAAAGCACTGTGCCCACTGCCCCTTTATAGGGCACCTGACCCTCAATCCCTTCGGGCACCAGCTTGTCACTGGCGGCATCCTTCTGGAAATAACGATCCGCCGAGCCGCGGGCCATTGCGCCCAGACTGCCCATGCCACGGTAGGATTTGAAGCTGCGGCCCTGATAGAGAATGATCTCGCCGGGGGCCTCATCCGTGCCTGCAATCGCGCTTCCAACCATGGCGCAGCTTGCACCCGCTGCAATCGCCTTGGCGAAATCGCCCGACATCTTGATCCCGCCATCTGCGATGATCGGCACGTCACCCGCCGCTTGCGCACAATCCATGATCGCAGTCAACTGTGGCACACCTACACCCGCGACAACCCGCGTGGTGCAGATTGAGCCCGGCCCGATCCCCACCTTCACCGCATCCGCGCCCGCATCAATCAGCGCGCGTGTCGCGGATGCCGTGGCGACATTGCCCGCTACTACCTGCACGTCACTCGATTGCGCCTTGATCCGCGCGACCGCCTTGGCCACGCCTTCGGAATGGCCATGCGCCGTGTCGATCACCACCAGATCGACACCTGCTTCGATCAGCGCCATTGACCGCTCATAGCCCGCATCCCCCACGGTCGAGGCCGCAGCAACCCTGAGCCGCCCCAGATCATCCTTGCAGGCAGACGGGTTCAGAACCGCACGGTCAATATCGCGCAAAGTCAGCAAGCCCGTCAGACGCCCCTGCGCATCTGTCACCAGCAATTTCTCGATCCGCCGCGCCTGCATCAGTGAGCGCGCCTCGTCCCGGTCAGCCGGTTCGCGCAGGATCGCCAGATTGTCAGACGTCATCATCACACTGACGGGCGTTGCGTCATCACTTGCAAAGCGCATGTCACGATTGGTCACGATCCCCAGCACACGGCCCTGCGCATCAACCACAGGAAAACCAGTGACATTGTAGCGCGCCTGCAATTCTTTTGCATCGCGCAAGGTCTGGTCCGGCGTCAGTGTGATCGGGTCAAAGACAATGCCGGATTCGAACCGTTTCACACGGCGCACTTCATTGGCCTGCTGCTCGATATCAAGATTGCGGTGGATCACGCCCATCCCGCCCATCTGTGCCATGGCAATCGCCATGCGCGCTTCCGTCACAGTGTCCATCGCCGACGATAGCAACGGAATGTTCAGGCGGATGGATTTCGTGACGAATGTGGATGTATCGGCCTGATTGGGCAGCACGCTGGATGCTGCGGGGACAAGCAGGACATCATCAAAGGTCAGCGCCTCGCGAATCTGCATGGCAGGGCTCCTTTTTGAGTTGATCGCTTGGCAGTTGCCTTTTTCACGTCTGGGCCAGAATGAAAACCCCTGACGCGCGCCGCCTTACGCTTCGGCCGCGTTGGTCTTGGCCGCAAGCGTCCCGCCAGCCCAGAGTTTCAGAATGCGGTAGGCGATGTAGGGTATGAACAATGTGGCAAAGGCAAGCACAAAGCCACCGATCCATCCCATGGCACCACTCCCGTCCGAGATCAGGATAAGCGCTGTGGCGAATGCCGCCATCGGAAAGGTAAATGCGCCCCAAAGTGGCGAAAATCCTGCGGATGTCAGCCACCGGACCGAGACCAGCAGCGCCGCCAGGATCGCAGCCGCAAGCGCAGCAAAGGCATAGGACGCTGCGACCATCCCGGCCCCATGCGCAACCACCGCAAACAGGCTGGCCGGCGCCAGATGGATGGCCAGAAGAGGGCGCAGCGGTGCAGGTGGCGGGCGCGAGATAATCTGACGTGCGCTGATCCCCCAGATAACACCGGCTGGGATCAGCATCGACCACAAGAAGATGCGCGCGATTTCCGGCTCTCCCAGCGCATTCGCAGCCACCCCGCCCAGAATGAAGCCCACGAAGGTCAGGTGAAACACGGGCGTGACCACGCGCCCCTCTGGCGGGCCTGCGCGCAGAACATGGATCAGCACCACCACAAGCCCGATATGCACACTGAACGCCAGCACGGCCAGCGCGCGCGCCAAAGCGGGTGTGAAAGGCGCGAGGCTGGCCGCCAATAGCATCATGCAAAGACTGGCCGCCGCCAGACCCGCCCGCCCCGGCAAGACGCGCAACTCCTCCAGCACCACGCCTGGGCGGCGCAAGGGCTTTGCCAGCCAGGCGATCAGCGCAAAGGCGAACAAAAGCGCCACAGCACCCAGAATGGCATCGCCCACCCCCGGCGAGATCCCGAAAGCCGGTGCGGCCGCGCGCCACCCCATACCCAGACCGAAAAGCCCCATGATTGGTGGAAAGATCGCAGGCGGCGTGCGCCGTCCGAACCCCGGTTTTGGCATCTTCAGCGGTGGCGGCATCGGGCGGCGGGCTTGGGTCATGGCGTCCTCAACTCAGACGGGACAAATGATCTGGCAAGCTGCGGTAATCGTTGAACCGGAAATGCTGAAACAGCGCTTCCGGGGCCGCCTTGCGATAACCTTCGGTGTACAGCCCGAAGCGCGCGCCTGCCCGCTCTGCGGTCTCGGCGTCGGTTTCGCTATCGCCGATATAGGCGATGTCCTGCATGGACATGCCCAACCCGCCCAGCACCGCCAGAAGGGGCGCAGGGTCAGGCTTCGCCACGGCCAGACTATCGCCACCGATCACGGCCTCGAACAGCTTGTTCCAGCCCAGATGCTTCAGCACCGCCTCGGTTGGGCGCAGTGGCTTGTTGGTGCACAGTCCCAGCCGCATACCCTGCCCGCGCAACTGTTCCAGTGTTTCTGTCACATGCGGATAAATACGCGTATTCTCATGCGCACGCTCATAGAAATGCAGGAAACGCGCATGAAGATGGGCCGTGCGCACCGGGTCATTCGCGCCGGTCACGGCCAGTTCCATCCGTTCGACAAAGACCCGCGCGCCACGCCCAATGAAACTGCGCGACTGCTCGAACGTCACCAGCGGAAGACCCTCGCCTTCCAACACCTGATTGGCCGCATGCCAGATATCGGGCGCGCTATCGATCAGCGTGCCATCAAGATCGAAAACAACCGCGCGGATCACACCGCCACCCCCAGCGCGCCCTCTGCGGCAGCCCGGATACTGCGGATATTCGCACCATATGGCGCGGGGTCTGCAACCGAGCCGCCCTTGAACACCGCCGATCCCGCGACCAGCACATCCGCGCCTGCGCGCGCCATGATCGGTGCTGTATCCGGCGTGATGCCACCGTCAATCTCGATATGAATGGGCCGCGACCCGATCAGCGCACGCAAGCGCTGCACCTTGTCGGTCATATCGATAAACTTCTGGCCCCCGAAGCCCGGATTGACGGTCATCACACAGACCAGATCCAGCATGTCCAGCAGGTTTTCGACCCCATCCAGCCCCGTGCCGGGATTGAGCGCCAGCCCGGCCTTTGCCCCGCTTGCGCGGATCGCCTGCAATGTGCGGTGAATATGCGGGCCGGCTTCCATATGCGCCGTGATGAAATCCGCACCCGCTTTGGCGAATCCCTCGATATAGGGATCAACAGGCGCAATCATCAGATGCACATCCATGACGCCCCGGATATGGGGCCGGATCGCGGCACAGGTTGCAGGACCAAAAGTGATATTCGGGACGAAATGCCCGTCCATCACATCGACATGAACCCAATCCGCGCCCTGATCCTCGACAGCGCGGCACTCGGCCCCGAAATTGGCAAAATCTGCTGCCAGAATTGATGGGGCGATCTTGATGGCGCGGGAAAAACTCATAGCGCAGGCTCCTGAATCAGCGTTAGGCTCTTTCATAATGCCACAACGTCAACTTTGCACGCCCCGACGAACTTCATCTTGCCGCAAATACTCCCGCCGGAGGCACCCGCACTCTCGCACCGGGCCAGATGGCAAGCGGTTCACGCCAAGGCCGCTTGCCGTGCCGCGCGCAGTCGCGCAAAATCATCACCCGCGTGATAGCTCGACCGTGTCAGTGGCGTGGCCGAAACCATCAGGAAGCCTTTGCCCCAGGCCGCTTTCTCATAGGCCTTGAATTCCTCCGGCGTCACGAAGCGGTCAACCGCATGGTGGCGGGGTGTCGGTTGCAGATACTGACCAATGGTCATGAAATCCACATCTGCTGCGCGCATGTCATCCATGACCTGCAACACACCCTGCCTATCTTCGCCCAAGCCCACCATGATGCCGGATTTGGTGAACATCGTCGGGTCCAGCTCCTTGACGCGTTGCAACAGCCGCAGGCTGTGGAAATAGCGCGCACCGGGGCGCACTTCGGGGTAAAGCCCCGGCACCGTTTCCAGATTGTGGTTGAACACGTCAGGCCGGGCTTCAACCACGGTTTCCAGCACCGAAGGCGCGCATTTCAGGAAATCGGGTGTGAGGATTTCAATAGTCGTGTCGGGACTGCGATGACGCACGGCGCGGATGGTCTGGGCGAAATGATCCGCCCCGCCATCGTCCAGATCGTCACGATCCACAGATGTGATGACCACATGCTTCAGGCCCAGCTTCTCGACGGCATGCGCCACGCGCCCCGGCTCGAACGCGTCCAGCGTGTCGGGCTTGCCAGTGGCCACGTTGCAAAAGGTGCAACCACGGGTGCAGATTTCGCCCATGATCATCATGGTGGCGTGACCTTGTGACCAGCATTCGCCCACATTCGGGCAACCGGCTTCTTCGCACACGGTTGTCAGCTTGTGTTCACGCATGATGCGATGTGTTTCGGCATAGCCTGCGCCGCCGGGCGCTTTCACTCGGATCCAGTCGGGTTTCTTGGGCTGGGCCTGCACCGGCTTGCGGGCTTTTTCTGGATGGCGCTGGTCAGGCAGTTTCAAGTCGCGCAAGACGTCCCCTCCGTCTGGATATCGCGTCACACATAGCCCTGGTCGGCGTGAAAAACAACTCCGTGCGAACATGGCGGCCATGCGGCGCTGTCATGGCGTGAATGCAACCGGTACGATCTGACGGGCGCGCGCGATCAGGTCCGCACCGGCTGCGCAGATATGGTCATGAAGATCATCAAACCATGGGCCACCCGCGCTGCCCGCACGGCGTACAAGGGCGATCTGGCGGGCAGGTTCCGGGTCGTCGAACCGACGCAAGGTGATGCCGGGACTTGCAGCCATTTCCGACGCCAGTGCGATTTCTGGTAAAAACGTCAGTCCGAACCCCTGTCCAACCAGCCCGCAAAGTGTCGCCAGTGACGACGCTCCAAGATCCAGGCGTGTCTGCCGCCGGTCCAGCCTGCAGAATTCAAGGGCCTGATCCGCCAGACAATGCCCCTCATCCAGCAAAAGCAGATGTTCGGGGCGCAACGCCATGGGCCGTAATGCCTCAGATTCTGTGCCAAGCGATGACAGGCGCGCAGCCGAACCGGCCAAAACGAAGCGATCAGAAAACAGCGTCACGGCTGTCAGATCCGGGCTATCGGGCGGGTCGGCCAGAACGACAGCATCAAGCCGTCCCTCGCGCAGACTGGCCAGCAGATCGGCAGTCTGCGCTTCACGCAGGCGCAGATCGCGGGTTATGTCAGCCGCTCTGAGCCGCGATAGCGTGCCCGCCAGCAAATACGGTGCCACGGTCGGGATCATGCCGACATTCAGCGCCGCGCCCAGATCTTCGCGCCGGGCCGTGGATTCCAGCTCCATCGCTTCAGAAATCACCCGTTCCGCGCGCCCCAGCACGGCGCGCCCGGCCGGGGTCAGCCGCACATCGCGCGGCAGGCGTTCAACCAGTTTCACCCCAAGGATTGCTTCAAGTTCCTTGATCTGCATGGACAAGGCAGGCTGTGTCACATTGGCAATTTCAGCCGCGCGCCCGAAATTGCGCGCCTCGGCCAACGCGCAGAAATAGACAAGTTGTTTCAACGTGATTTTCATGCGGGCATTGGTCCAGTCTGGTCCGGGCTTTCATCTGCTCAGGCGAATCGTTGGGCCGAGATATGTCACAAATGCCCCGTTCTGCGCAGGCTGTTACTTGGCTTTACGAAACAACAACGACGATATTGTACCTTTGTTGCCCGGCGATAAACGAGACAAGCGCCTGTACGGGGCTTTTTGCAAGCAGTGCCAACATGGCAGTGCAAGAATGGCAAGTTTATGGTTAACTCTCGCATGGTTAAGTGAGTACTCCGGCATTCGCGAATGTCACAAACACCCTCGCGAACAGCGTTAGCCGATTCCGCATAGAATATCAAAACGCAGGTGTGACAGGTCTGTCGCATCATGGCTCGCCTATCGCGCCGCATCACAGGAGCAAAACATGGCCAAGACCTTTACTTACGAAGAGAATGGGCTGTCCTATACAGTTCGGGTTTATGAGCAGGACGGACAAGTCTTTGCGGATATCACCGTCGATAGCGGCTTCATGAATGTGAATGCCATCTACACCGCTGATGACGATTTTTCGGGCAGCAGCGCCAGTCTCGGTGGTCCCCTGAACATGAACGGGGGCGGTTCGCGGTTCGAAGGCGAAAGAATCCAGTGGGATGACGCCATTCCCCTCAGCCGCCCTGGACTTGGACATCAGGACCCCGACAATCCCACATTCCTCAACGAAGGCGATACACTGACTGTTCCGCTGAATGTTGGCAGCATTGACGATGTCGATTTCGTGGGTATCCGCGCCACTTCGACCAGCACGCCCGAAGGCTCGATCAAAGGTGTCTCTGGCAACCCTGTCGAAGACGAGGATGACGACGACGGGGACGACGGTCACGACGACGGCGAACCGACATTTTCCAAGGTGTTCTTCGTCTTCGACGCCGATGCGGATGTCTTGGGCGGCTTTCCTTACACTGCAGATGACTTGCCCGACGATGCCGAAGGCACTTTTGCAGATTACATCGCGCTGTTTGACAACACCGAATTCGCCGAGCTCGAAGATATCAACACGGTGATCTTTTACACAGGCGAGGATCTGGAAGAAGTCTTCCGCCTCGAAGGCCCGTTCGAAGATACCGACGCCTTGCTGGCGGCCTATGACGAGGCGCTTCAGGCCGCCGAAGTTGAGGATCTGATGATTGCCTTTGTGGGTGATGAAGACGCGGTCGACGATACAGACTCTGACCCAGAAGACGAGTTGGAACTGATCTGAAGACAATCACCCGATGCAGCACATACGGCCGGGCAGCAACCCGGCCGTTTTCATATCGCGCCGTCAGCCCGCACCGGCTTTTGCCGCCAGATCACGGGCTATCGCAAAAGCCCCGCGCACGCGGTCTTTTTCCGTCATCCAGTCGCGCTGCACGATAATCTTGGTGTCGCGGATTTTCGCCAGTCCTTTTTCACCCTGAATGAAATCCACGAGGCCCGCAGGCGAGGCGAATTTATCCTTGTGAAACTGGATCGTCGCCCCTTTTGGCCCGGCATCTATCTTGGCGATCCCGGCGCGCTTGCATTCGGCCTTGATGCGGGTCAGCGCAAGAAGGGTGTTCACCTCGCGCGGCAGTTTCCCGAAACGGTCGATCAGTTCCGCCGCGAAGCCTTCCATATCAACCTTGCTACTCAGCCCAGACAAGCGGCGATACAAACCCAACCGCACATCCAGATCGGGAACGTAGTCCTCAGGGATCAGCACCGGCACGCCCAGATTGATCTGTGGCGACCATTGACCATCCAGATCCTCGACCGACGTGATCTCGCCTGAACGCAGCCGCGCAATCGTTTCTTCCAGCATCTGCTGATAAAGCTCGTAGCCGACCTCCTTGATATGGCCGGATTGTTCCTCGCCCAGAATATTGCCCGCACCGCGCTGGTCCATGTCGTGGCTGGCCAGATTGAACCCGGCACCCAGACTGTCGAGCGAAGCCAGCAATTTCAGTCGTCTCTGCGCCTGCGGTGTCAGCGGGCTGCGCGGTTTCGTGGTCAAAAAGCAATAAGCGCGGGTTTTCGAGCGCCCCACACGGCCGCGGATCTGGTAAAGCTGCGCCAGCCCGAACATATCGGCGCGATGCACGATCATGGTATTCGCGCGCGGGATATCCAGACCGGATTCGACAATCGACGTGGCCAGAAGCACATCATATTTGCCATCGTAAAAGGCGTTCATTCGATCATCCAGATCACCCGCCGCCATCTGCCCATTGGCGATAACATAGCTGAGTTCAGGGACATGGGTTTTCAGGAAATCCTCGATGTCCGGCAGATCCGAAATGCGGGGCACCACAAAGAAGGACTGACCACCCCGGTAATGCTCGCGCAACAGTCCCTCGCGTAAGGTCACAGTGTCGAATTCGCTGACATAGGTGCGGATGGCCAGACGATCCACTGGCGGGGTCTGGATGATCGACAGATCGCGCACGCCCGTCAGTGACAGTTGCAGCGTGCGCGGGATCGGCGTGGCGGTGAGTGTCAGCACATGAATATCGCTGCGCAATTCCTTCAGCCGTTCCTTGTGGCCGACACCAAAATGCTGTTCTTCATCAATCACCAGCAGTCCAAGATTGGCGAATTTCACCGATTTTGCCAGCAGCGCATGCGTCCCGATGCAGATATCAACAGTGCCTTTCGCCAGCCCCTCGCGTGTGGCGCTGGCTTCCTTTGCGGTAACAAAGCGCGACAAGGGTTTGACATTTATAGGAAATCCACGGAACCGTTCGGCAAAGGTCTTGTAATGCTGGCGTGCCAGCAATGTCGTCGGTGCAATCACGGCCACTTGCACACCGGACATGGCGGCAATAAATGCCGCGCGCATCGCAACCTCGGTCTTGCCAAAGCCCACATCGCCCACCACCAGCCGGTCCATCGGGCGGCCACTATCGAAATCATCAAGCACATCCTCGATGGCGCGCAACTGATCATCTGTTTCCGAATAGGGAAAGCGTGCCAGAAATTCTTCCCACATCCCTTCTGGCGCACTGAACAGGGGCGCTTTGCGCAACTGGCGTTCGGCGGCAATGCGGATCAGCTTGTCCGCAATCTCGCGGATGCGTTCCTTCAGCCGCGCTTTCTTGGCCTGCCATGCGCCACCACCCAGCTTGTCGAGAATGCCCTCTTCATGGCCATAGCGCGACAACAGCTCGATATTTTCGACCGGCAGAAACAGCCTGTCCCCGCCTGCATATTCCAATGCGATACACTCATGCGGTGCGCCCATTGCGGTGATCGTCTCAAGCCCCGTATAGCGGCCCACGCCATGTTCGACATGCACGATCAGATCACCGGGCGAGAGACTTTGCGCTTCGGTCAGGAAATTCTCGGCGCGTTTGCGCCGCCGTGTGCGGTTGACCAGCCGGTCGCCCAGAACATCCTGTTCGGAAATCACTGTCAGGCCGGGGGATTCGAACCCGGCTTCCAGCGACCAAACCGCAAGGTAAAGCGCGCCCTGCCCCTTGCCGATGTCACGCATGGCCGAAATTGGTGTGCCTGTGCCCGCCCCGTGATCTTCCAGCAACCCCGACAGGCGCTCGCGTGCGCCGTCCGAATGGCTGGCCAGCACGACATTGCCCGATTTGCGCCGCTCTGCCACATGCGCGGCCAGTGCGTCGAACACATTACTGCCCGCCTGCCGTTCGGGCGCGAAACTGCGCCCCGCGCGCCCGCCTGCATCCAGCACACCCGGCCCCGGTGCCGTTTTCAACGGGTTGAGTTGCAACACACGCCGCCCGCGCAGCGCGCCCGTCCAGGCGGCATCATCCAGATACAGCAAGCCCGGCGGACAGGGCTTGTAGACCGTATCCAGCCGCCCCTTGGCGTTCATTGCCTCGCGGCGCGTGTCATATTGATCGGCGATCCCGTCCCAACGCGACAGGCGCGCGGCGTCAAGCTGGTCATCCAGCATGACCGCGGCATCGGGCAGGTAGTCGAACAGCGTTTCCATCTTGTCATGAAAGAAAGGCAGCCAATGCTCCATGCCCTGATGCTTGCGCCCGGCGCTGACCGCCTCGTATAGCGGATCATCACTGCCCGCCGCGCCAAACTCGATCCGGTAGTTCTGGCGGAAACGCGTGATTGCGGCCTC
>SKGU01000243.1 GCA_007117255.1 Natronohydrobacter sp.
AATGATCGCGCACGGCCCCTTCGACCATGCGCGCGGCCTCGGTCGTGGCCAGCCGGTCCTTGGTCTGGCCCACGAATTCCGGCTCGCGGATGAAACACGACACCAGCGCGCAGCCGCCCGTTGTCATATCCTCGCGCGTGATCTGCGCGGCTTTCTTGTTATTGGCGAGTTCCCCATAAGCGCGGATGCCCTTCAGGATCGCGGCCCAGAACCCCTGTTCATGCGTGCCGCCTTCGGGGGTGGGCACAGTGTTACAATAGCTCTGCACGAACCCATCGCGCACGGGCGTCCAGTTCACCGCCCATTCGACCGATCCGGGCTGGCCGAACTTTTCCTGAAACTGGACCTTGCCCGCGAAGGGCTTGTCGGAATAGGTCACAGCCCCCGTCAGTTGTTCATTCAGGTAATCGGCCAGACCACCGGGGAAATGGAAGGTGGCTTCCATCGGGGTGTCGCCATCTTCAATGGCGGATTTCCAGCGGATTTCGACGCCTGAAAAGAGGTAAGCTTTCGAGCGCACCATTTTCAAAAGCCGCGCGGGACGGAATTTCAGAGCGCCGAATATCTCTGCATCGGGGTGGAAGGTGACGGTTGTGCCGCGCCGGTTGGGCGCGGGGCCGACCTTGGCGACCGGCCCTTGCGGGATGCCGCGCGAAAATTCCTGCGCGTACAATTCGCGGTTCCGCGCCACTTCGACCCGCATATGGTCTGACAAAGCATTCACGACCGACGCGCCCACCCCGTGCAAGCCGCCGGAGGTCTGATAGGCCTTACCAGAGAACTTGCCGCCCGCATGCAGCGTGCAGAGAATCACTTCCAGCGCGGATTTGCCCGGAAACTTGGGATGCGGATCAATCGGGATGCCCCGGCCATTGTCACGAATTGTAATGGAATAATCGGCGTGCAACTCGACCTCGATGCGGTTGGCATGCCCCGCCACCGCTTCGTCCATCGAGTTGTCCAGCACTTCGGCGACCAGATGATGCAGCGCGCGTTCATCGGTGCCGCCGATATACATGCCAGGGCGCTTGCGGACAGGCTCCAGCCCTTCCAGCACCTCGATGGAGGAGGCATCATAGCTTTCGGTGTTCTGCAACAGATCGGACATGCACTACTCGATTCTTTATGGGGTGGTGGCCACCACCAATAGACCATTGCCTTGCAAAAGGCGCAAGGTTTAGCACCCCGCGCCTCAATATCCTGGACGGGTTGAGGTTTTAAAGCAGCGTCCAAAGATGGAACAGAAGCCCCGTGACAAAGGCCCCGCCCAGCGAAATCGCTATATAAAGCGCGAAGACCCGGAACTTGACCAATGCCCAGACCGCAATCGCGGCGGGCAGCGAGGTGACACCGCCCGCGATCAGAAACGCCATGCCCGCACCTGCCTGCATCCCCTGATCCATCAGCGTGCCGATCAGCGGCAGCGCGGCATAGCCGTTGAAATAGGCGGGCACACCGACAAAGGTTGCGATCACGATGGGCATTAGCCCATTGCCGCCCAGCGTCTGCGTGATCAACTCGGCAGGCACATAGGCCAGCATCAGGCTTTCCAGAAGAAATGCCAGCGACATCCATTTCAGCAGGAAGAGAAAGGTCTTGCTCGCCTCTGTACGGAATTTGGTGACGCGCGCAGGCTCATGCCAGAAGGCCCAGACCGGGGGTTTGGGCGCGCGGACCTTTGCGCCACCACAGCCGCCATTGCCCACACCTTCGCGCAGCGGATCGCTCAGCCCGCCCGCGCGGATCACCAGATGAACGATTGTGCCGCCCATGACCCCCATACCGACCGCAATCAGTGTCTTGGCGATGGCAAATTCCATGCCCAGCACCCCTGCTGTCAGCACAAACATCGACGGGTCCATCAAGGGCGAGGCCAGCCAGAAGGCCATGACCGGCGCAAGCGGTACACCAATCGCCAGAAGCGCTGCGATCAGAGGGATCACCCCGCAGGAACAGAAGGGCGACACCCCCCCCGCAAGTGCGCCCATCACGATCATCATGGCAGGCGCACCCGAAAAGGCTTTGGCGATCAGGTTATCCGCTCCCGTAGCCCCGGCCCAAGCCGCGATAAGGATCGAGGCCGCAAGGAAGGGTGCAATCGAGATCAGCGCATCCACGACCTTGCCCAGTGAGGGGCCAAGCTGGCCGGGATCAAGCAGGCTGACGGCGAGTGCAATCAGCGCGAAGGCCAGCCAAGGCCGTTCCTTGCGCCAGATATGCGACCAGACACTCGCGAGGGGGCCAGGTTGCGGAAGGGAGTGATCCGTCATAACGATACCTCCAGTTTCATGGTTATATTATGCATGTTGCATTACGAAGGGTCCGCAAGAGCCGGCACGCCCTTGCAACATTCACTCATCAAAAAACCCAGCACGTCGCGCATCGCTTCAGTATCGGCGCGGGTCAGCACTTCGCGACCGTTGCGCGACTGCACGATCAGCCCGGCCTGTTTCAGGCTGCGCAGATGATGCGCCAATGTCGATAGCGGCATATCCAGATGCGCGGCGATCTCACCCACCAGCAACCCGTCTGGCCCGGCGCGCACCAGCAGACGAAAAACGCTCAGGCGCGCAGTGTGGCCCAGAGCCGCCAGCGCTGCGGCAGCAGAATCGGTTTGCATATCCATCCATGAACAATACAACTACTTTTCTAGTTATGTAAAGCTATTTTGGCGCTTCAGGGCCACTACCCCATCCCCGCGCAACAAATGCAAAGAAACCTGCCCCTTTCGCGCAACGAGGTGGCATTTCAGCATTGACGCCAGCAGATCACCGGCTTAGGTACAGCGTGCTGAAGATTGGTGGATGGCAATGGCGAATGACCTTGTAATCGTAGTGGAGAAGATGCGCATGGGCCGGTGACGGTTTCCCAAACGGACCCCCATGCGCCCCCGAACCTCATCGGGGGCTTTTTTATTGCCCGCCACCGCGCTACAGCGCATGAAATTGACGCCTTGATGGAGCAAGCGATGACACGTCAGATGACCGGAGCGAAAATGGTTGTTCAAGCCCTGAAGGATCAGGGCGTCGAAGTCGTATTCGGCTATCCCGGTGGCGCGGTGCTACCCATCTATGATGAAGTCTTTCAGCAAAACGACATCCGCCACATCCTCGTGCGCCATGAACAAGGCGCGATCCATGCAGCCGAAGGCTATGCACGCTCGACCGGCAAGCCGGGCGTTGTGCTTGTCACTTCCGGCCCCGGTGCAACCAATGTGGTCACGGGCATTGTGGACGCGCTGATGGATTCGATCCCGATTGTGGTTCTGTCAGGTCAGGTGCCCACCTTCATGATCGGCTCGGATGCGTTTCAGGAAGGCGACACAGTCGGCATCACCCGCCCCTGCACCAAGATGAACTGGCTGGTCAAGGAAACCGACAAACTGTCTGAGACCATACATCAGGCATTTCATGTCGCCACTTCTGGCCGCCCCGGCCCGGTGCTGGTCGATATTCCCAAGGATGTGCAATTCGCGACCGGCACCTATGTCGAGAAACCCAGCGTGCAGACCGGTCATTATGCGCCGCGCGTCAAAGGGGACGCAGACGCCATCGCGGCTTTTGTCGAATTGCTGGAAACCGCCGAGAAACCGGTCTTCTACACGGGCGGCGGTGTGATCAATTCCGGCCCTGCGGCCACGCGCCTGCTGCGCGAATGGGCCGAAGCGACGGGCTTTCCTGTCACCTCGACACTGATGGGCCTTGGTGCCTATCCGGCATCGGGCAAATCATGGCTGGGGATGCTGGGCATGCATGGCACCTATGAAGCCAACTGGGCGATGCATGATTGCGATCTGATGATCAATGTCGGGGCACGTTTTGACGACCGCATCACCGGGCGGATCAACGCGTTCAGCCCGGAGTCGAAGAAAGTCCATATCGATATAGACCCCTCATCGATCAACAAGGTGATCCGCACCGATGTGCCGATCATCGGGGACGTGGCCCATGTGCTGGAAGCGGCGCTTGATCTGTGGAAATCCCGCGGGCGCAAGGTCAATCGCGAAGCTGTGGCGCGCTGGTGGAAACAGATCGACGAATGGCGCGCTGTGGATTGTCTGGCCTACAAGCCCGGCACCGGCACCATCCGCCCGCAGCATGCGGTCGCGCGACTGGAAGCACTTACCAAGGGCATGGATCGCTATATCACCACGGAAGTGGGCCAGCACCAGATGTGGGCCGCGCAATACCTGGGCTTTGAGGAACCAAACCGCTGGATGACATCTGGCGGGCTTGGCACGATGGGCTATGGTCTGCCGGCCTCCATCGGGGTGCAGATCGCGCATCCTGACGCGCTGGTGATCAATGTCGCGGGCGAGGCATCCTGGCTGATGAATATGCAGGAAATGGGCACGGCAATCCAATACCGTGCGCCCGTCAAGCAATTCATTCTGAACAATGAACGCCTTGGCATGGTGCGGCAATGGCAGGAACTTCTGCATGGCGAGCGCTATTCGCATAGCTGGTCCGAAGCCCTGCCCGATTTTGTCAAACTGGCCGAAGCCTTTGGCTGCAAGGGTATCCGCTGCGACAATGAGGCCGATCTCGATGACGCGATCCGCGAGATGCTGGCCTATGACGGGCCGGTGATCTTCGATTGTCTGGTGGAAAAGCACGAAAACTGCTTCCCGATGATCCCGTCGGGCAATGCCCATAACGACATGATCCTTGGCGAAGTGGACACGCAAGGTGTGATCGGCGCGTCAGGCGCGGTGCTGGTGTAAGGAGCCGAAATGTCCCCTCTAAACATAAAACAAGGCACTTCCAAGCATTCCGCCTATGACCTGCGCGACCCGAATGCCGAGGTGATCGAAACCCACACGCTCGCTGTGATCGTCGATAACGAATCCGGTGTGCTGGCGCGCGTCATTGGCCTGTTTTCTGCACGCGGCTATAACATTGACAGTCTGACCGTCGCCGAGGTCGATCATCTGGGCCACCGCTCGCGCATCACGGTCGTCACCTCCGGCACGCCACAGGTGATCACCCAGATCAAGGCACAGCTTGAACGTATGGTGATCGTGCATGCGGTCAACGATCTGACGGTCGAAGGGCCATCGGTGCAGCGTGAACTGGCGCTGTTCAAGGTGCGCGGTCAAGGCGACCACCGGATCGAGGCATTGCGGCTGGCCGAAATTTTCCGTGCCAATGTGGTTGATTCGACGCTGGAAAGCTTCGTCTTCGAGATGACAGGCACCCCGGAAAAGGTTGACGCTTTTGCCGAACTCATGCGCCCGCTTGGCCTGATCGAGGTCGCACGCACAGGCGTGGCAGCTCTGGCGCGCGGAACCTGAGCCCATGGGACGGTTCGAGCGTTTCCTGTCGCTATGGGTGGCAGGGGCGATTGCGGTTGGCCTCGGTCTCGGAACGGTTCTACCGGGACTGTTCCAGACCCTTGCGGCGCTCGAATACGCCAATGTGAACCTGATCGTTGCAGTCCTGATCTGGGCGATGATCTATCCGATGATGGTGTCGGTCGATTTCGGCGCGTTGCGCGATGTCGGGCGCAAACCTAAAGGGCTGGTCATTACCCTGACCGTGAATTGGCTGATCAAGCCCTTCACAATGGCTGCGCTTGGGGTGCTGTTTTTCGAGCATGTCTTTGCCGGTCTTATCGACCCTGCCGATACGGGCCAATATATCGCGGGGCTGATCCTGCTGGGGGCCGCGCCCTGCACGGCTATGGTGTTCGTCTGGTCACAACTGACAAGGGGTGATCCGAATTACACGCTGGTTCAGGTCTCGGTGAATGACGTCATCATGATCTTTGCCTTCGCGCCGATCGTGGCCTTTCTGCTGGGCATCACAGACCTGAGCGTGCCTTGGGAAACGCTGATCCTGTCGGTGGTGCTGTATGTGCTGCTGCCGCTTGGTGCAGGTGTCATTACGCGGCGGCATTTATTGGCGCAAGGCGGGCTTGCAGCGGTCGAAGAGTTCACGGCGCGCATCAAGCCTATCTCGGGTGCGGGGCTGTTGCTGACCGTTATTCTGCTTTTCGGCTTTCAGGGCGATGTAATCCTGCAAAACCCCGGCCTGATCGTGCTTCTGGCTGTACCCATCCTGATCCAGTCTTATGGCATGTTCGCGATCGCGTATTTCTGGGCATGGCGCTGGAAGGTGCCACATAACGTTGCCGCCCCTTGTGCGTTGATCGGGACATCCAATTTCTTTGAACTCGCAGTCGCGGTCGCCATCTCGCTGTTCGGGCTGAATTCAGGTGCGGCGCTCGTGACTGTCGTGGGGGTTCTGGTCGAAGTGCCGGTGATGGTGTCACTTGTCTGGCTGGCAAACAAAACGAAAAACGCCTTCGCAGTATGAAAAAAGGCGGCCCGAGGGCCGCCTTTCGCAAAGCACTCAAGAACCTTGGTTCAGGCCTCGTCTTCCAGCGATTCAATGGCCTTTTGCAGCTCGTCCTTGCTGACCTCTTTTTCGGTCACGCTGATCTGTGCCACGATATGATCGACAACCTTGTCTTCAAAGATCGGCGCGCGCAACTGCTGCTGCATCTGCTGGTTCTTCTGGATGAATTCGAAGAACGCCTGCTCCTGCCCCGGATACTGACGGGCCTGCGCGATCACGGCCTGTGTCATTTCCTGATCGGTGACAGTCACTTCGGCCTTCTGCCCGATTTCCGCCAGCAACAGACCCAGTTTCACACGGCGCACAGCCAGCTTGTCGCTTTCCTCAGTCGTCTCGACTTCGCCATGGCTGTGATCGTTCTGATCGACATCTTCCTGCGCGTCATGCCACAGTTGATGCGCGATCTGCTTGCTTTCAGCTTCCACCAGCGACGGCGGCAGGTCAAAATTCACAGCCGCATCCAGCGCATCCAGCAGACCACGTTTCAGCACCGCGCGCGATGCCTGCCCGTATTCCGCTTCCAGACGCTCGGTGATCTGGGTTTTCAGCGCATCAAGGCTCTCTGCGCCGAACTGCTTGGCCAGATCATCATCGATCTTTGCCTCTGCCGGGGCTTTGACGGCCTTGATGGTGCACTCAAAAACCGCTTCCTTGCCGGCGAGATGCTCTGCGCCATATTCATCCGGGAAGCTGACCGTCACGGCTTTCTCATCGCCAGCCTTCACGCCGACAAGCTGTTCTTCAAAGCCGGGAATGAACTGACCCGACCCCAGCACCAGCGGGAAATCATCCGCAGCGCCACCTTCAAAGGCCTCGCCATCGATCTTGCCAAGGAAGTTCATCGTGACCTGATCGCCGTTTTCGGCAGCGCCATCCTTGTCGTCGAATTGCTGCGCGTTCTTGGCCAGGTTCTCAAGCGCTTCCTGAACAGCCGCATCTTCCGCCTTGACCACCAGCTTTTCCAGCGTGATGCCAGAGAAATCAGGCGTCTCGATGGTTGGCAGCGCCTCGTAATTCAACGAGACGACAACATCATCGCCTTCTTTCCAGTCTTCATTGGTCATCTTGACTTCGGGCTGAAGTGCGGGCCGGTCGCCGCTGTCTTCAAAATGCTTGTTCATCGCGCCGTCGACAGCGTCCTGCATCGCTTCGCCCAGCAGGCGCTGACCGAACTGCTTTTTCAGCAGCGCCATGGGCACCTTGCCCTTGCGAAACCCCTTCATCTCGATCTCAGGCTGCGCTTCGACCAGTTTCTCATCAACTTTCGCGGCCAGTTCGTCAGCGGTGACCGTAATGGTGTAGCCGCGCTTCAGGCCCTCGTTCAGGGTTTCGGTGACTTGCATAAGCATCCTCGCATGTGTGACAGGCCGCACAAAGGCGGCCTGAATGAATCCCGGTCTTACTATGGTGCACAGGCCGCGGGATCAACCCACATTCGCACAGTCGCACTTGACGCTGCGACCGTATTTCCCCTTTTCCTTGGCGCGAAATCGCCGCAGTCTGGCACCGTGGTTGAAATGGGGTTTCATGCGCGCGCTTGTCTTCTGTCTTGCCATTACGGTTATGGCGCTGTCGATCTGGCGGCTTGAAGGCGAACGTGCCGGGTTGGTGCAGATCCCGCTCGCTGTCGAAGGGGGCACGCCTGCCACCCTGCATCTGCGCGAGGGGACCGCGCCCGCCCCTGTTGTCGTCATTGCGCACGGCTTTGCAGGATCGCGCCAGCTTATGGAGCCCTTCGCGCTGGTGCTGGCACAGGCAGGCTATGTTGTGGCCACATTTGACTTTGAGGGCCATGGCCGCAATCCGCGTCCCATGTCAGGCGATGTCACCTCGATTGACGGGACAACGCGCCTGCTGATGGATGAGACCGCCCGCGTGGCGCGCGCAGCACTGGCCCATCCGCGCGCTGACGGGCGGCTGGCCTATCTTGGGCATTCCATGGCGTCGGATATCGTGGTGCGTCAGGCGCTGGAAGACCCGCCCACCGATGCCGTGGTCGCCGTGTCCATGTTCAGCGAGGCGGTGACAGAAGATGCGCCCCGTAATTTGCTGGTGATTGCTGGCGCGTGGGAGGCCCGGCTGGCCCAAGAGGCGTTGCGCGCGTTGCGACTGGTCGATCCGACTGCGCAGAATGGCGATATCACTGGCGATCCGGCCCTTGGCACAGGGCGGCGCGCTTTGGTTGTGCCCCAGGTCGAGCATGTCGGCGTGCTTTACGCACGCGCGGGGCTGGAAGCCGCACGCGACTGGCTGGATGCCAGCTTCGGGCGCGACAACGCCGCGCCGGCTCCGTGGCGCGGCGGCTGGATCATGGCGCTGCTTCTGGCCACGATTGCGCTGGCCTGGCCGCTGGCGCGGGCCTTGCCCGCAACGCATCCCACACCGCCGATCCGGTTGACAGCCACGCGCTTCGTGATTGCCGCGCTTGGCCCTGCGCTGGTGGTGCCGCTTGTCCTTGCGCCCTTCGACATCCGGTTGCTTCCGGTTCTGGTCGCCGATTATCTGGCGCTGCATCTGGGCCTTTATGGGCTGATCTCGCTTGGTCTGCTGGCCTATTGGGGCCAGTTGCGCGGACAGTTTCCATTGCGCGCCGTCGCGGTCGCGGCGGCGGTTGCCGGGTTCGGGATCGTGGTGCTTGGGGGCGTTCTGGACCGCTATGTGGCGTCTTTCATACCGCATGCGGGGCGGATGGGCGTTGTTGGCGCGCTGGCACTTGGCGCAGTGCCGTTTTTGCTGGGCGATGCGCTGTTGTCGCAGGGCGGCAAAGCTGGTCTATGGCGCGTGATTGTGCTGCGCGTTGCATTCCTGCTGTCTTTGGGGCTGGCGGTCTCACTCGATATGGAGAGGCTGTTTTTCCTGCTGATTATCTTGCCTGTGATCGTGCTGTTCTTCCTTTTGTTCGGCACGATGTCAGGCTGGGTTGGTCGGCGCTGCGGTATGCCCGCCGCTTGCGGGCTGGGGCTTGGTCTGGTGCTGGCATGGGCGCTCGGTGTCACATTCCCCATGTTCGATCCCTCTGTGCTTGGCACGCCATAAGACACCCATACGGCTGAGACCCACATCGCCCATGATCTGACACAGTCTACCCGGCATCACGGTACAAAGGCCGACGTTCAGGCTGTAGCAAAGCTGAGGGGCATTTTCTGAAAGCGGCCGGTCATCTGGGCGGTTGCTTGTTACCTGTTGGATACAATGCGCCCCTCAGCATGGGACCGGATGCGCGGTTCGCTCGATCAATCCATCCTGCGAGAGCGCCTGAAGCAATGTGTTCACATCGTGGATCATGTCGTCCTTGGTCTGGTCGGGGAAGTGGTCGTGCAGCGGTGTCGCAAGATCGGTCGCACTGCCGGGGATTTCCAGCAATGTCCAGACGGCCAGCGCCAGGGCATTCATGTGCCAGATCATTTGCCTGCCGGGTTGCCACAGGAACGCGCCGTCAGCCTTCTGCTGGATCACCACCTCTGGGTTGCGTGACCAGCATATGTCCGGGGGCAGTTCCGCTTGCGGTCGACTGGCATGGGTCGCTTCAGGCAGGATCGGACCAATTTCGACATCTGCGGCCAGTGGCGCGGTAGTTCCAAATGCGCGGCGGATCAACGCCACGGCGTCTTCGAGATCGGAATAGACCAGCCGCAGACAGGTGATGC
>SKGU01000050.1 GCA_007117255.1 Natronohydrobacter sp.
ACTGTCTTGCGCAGTTTCATGCCAATCCTCACACCCTCGTGACCTGTCGTTCAACTTTTGTTGGCCAGTCTGTTTATTGTCGTGTTAATGCGGCAATGTCGACCGCAAAACCCCGTTTGCCCGCCATCCTTGGCGGCAAGAGAGAGGGAACAGGCATTATGAAAGGCAGGCGCGCATGCGATATATTTTCCGACTGGTGCTGATCCTCGTGATCCTCGCGGCAATTGCAGTCGTGGGCTATTCCTATGTCGGCGATCTGTCGCCAGAGCGCGGCACTGTGGAAACGCCCGTCACGCTGGAGGTGAATTGACCATTCTGCCGCGATGCTGCCTGACCCTGTGCCTTGTGATGGCACCATTCACTGCTGTCGCGCAGCAAGACGGCACGCCGCTGACAGCTATCGACTGGCTGGAGCGCGCACTGAACACCCCACAGCCCCCGGCAGTTGCGCCCGCCCCTCCGGATACGGCGAGTGATACCAACGCACCGATCCTGCCAGATGTCCATTTCGAGGAAATTGCTGTTACGCCGCTGACAGATGCCGAACAGGATTCAGCGGGCTTGTTCACCGCCGAGCGCATCGGCTTGCCGCGCGACTTCTGGGGGCCGACCCCAATTCCCGACATCGTCGAAGCTATCGACAAGCTGCCCGCTGATACCCTGCCCAGTGCTGCAAGACTAGGCTTGCGGCTATTGATGGCTGAATTCGCGCCACCGGTCGATCTGTCTCCCGCCACGCGCGGTGCCTTGCTGACTGCGCGGGTAGACAAGCTTATCGCGCTCGGTGCCCTGGAGCAGGCCAGCCAGTTGATCGAAGCGGCGCAAGATACATCTGCCGCCTTGCGTGCGCGCGCCTTTGACATCGCCCTGCTGCTGGGTGAAGAGGATCGCGCATGCCATGAAATGAGCGGGCAGGTGTCGGCTGGCGAAGGTCAGGCCGCGCAGATTTTCTGCATGGCGCGGCGCGGCGACTGGCAAAGCGCATATTCCAGTCTGCGCGTCGCCAAAAGTCTGGGAATGATCACCTCAAGCGATGCGGCCCTGCTGACCCGGTTTCTGGAAGAAGAAGAGCTTGAGCTCACCCCGCCTCCACCGCAGACGATCACTCCCTTGGGCTGGCGCATCATGGAAGCGCTTGGTGATCCTGTCACCACATCGGGACTACCCGTCGCCTTTGCATATGCGGATCTGCGCGGCACATCTGGCTGGCGCGCGCAACTTGACGCCGCGGAACGGCTGACACGAGTGGAAGCAATGCAGCCAAACCGCCTGTTCGGGCTTTACACGCAACGCAGAGCCGCAGCATCAGGCGGGCTATGGGAACGTGTGCGCGCGGTCCAGACACTAGAGCGCGCCATCGCAGCGCGCGATCCTGCCAGCATCAGCGCAGAGCTGATCAGGGCATGGCCCTTGTTCACGGCCGCGGAACTGGAAAGTGCCTTCGCCACCATCCATGCTGAAACCCTGGCTGATCTGGAACTGGGTGACGAAGCCTCACAGATTCTTTGGGAAATGCTGCTGCTGGCACAACACAGGATCGACCGTGCGGCAATGCTCTCCCCGGAAACCGGGGTTGCGCGCTTCGTCATGGCTCTGGCCAAAGGTGCTCCGCTACCAGAGATCACCACGCCGCCGATGGCTGCCGCCATTCTTCTTGGCTTCGAGGACGCGGACCTGCGTGACCCGGTGCAGGCGCAGTTGCATGATGGCGAGTTAGGCCTGATCCTGCTTGGCGCGCTGGAACTTGTTGCGCAGGCCGCAGCAGGCGATCTGCACGCAGCAACGCAGGCGCTTCAGCGCTTGCGCGCACTGGGTCTTGAGGCCGAAGCCCGTCAGATCGCAGTCGAGTTGATGCTGCTGGACCGACGGGGTTGAGCATGGATGCCAACTCACACCGCTGGATTTCCACTTTTCTGGACGCGCATGCGGCTGAACAGGGGGCCACGCGCAACACCCAGCTTGCCTATGCACGGGATTTGCGCGATTTCGCAGATTGGGCAGCGCATCGCAACGCAGAGTTCATGACGCTCGCGCGCAGTGATATCGAAGCCTATCTTGTCAGTTGCGAAGCGGAAGGGCTGGCGCGAAGCACACGCGCGCGCAGACTGGCGGCGATTCGGCAGCTGTTCCGATTTGCCTATGCCGAGGGTTGGCGTCGCGATGATCCCGCGTCGCGCATCTCTGGGCCCGGCAAGTCTAAAAAGCTGCCGGTCACGCTGAGCCACTCAGAGGTCGAGGCACTGCTTGAGGCCGCGCGCAATGTGGGGCGCAGCCCGCATGACCGGTTGCGCAACACCTGCCTGCTGGAACTGCTTTATGCAACCGGGTTGCGCGTGACGGAATTGGTCAGCCTGCCCGTGGCCGCGGTGCGGGGCAACCCGCAGATGATCCTTGTGCGCGGCAAGGGCGGTAAAGAACGCATGGTGCCGCTGTCTGCGCCCGCGCGCGACGCTTTGAGCGCGTGGCTGAATGAATGGGAGCACGCCGCATCCGAATTGCGCGCAAAACGCCAGCCAGAACCCCGCTTTCTGTTTCCTTCGCGGGGCCGTGAAGGCCATCTCAGCCGGGTCGCGTTCTTCCTGCTGCTGCGCGAAATCGCCACAGCCGCCGGGCTGGACCCCACGCGCATCAGCCCGCATGTGCTGCGTCACGCCTTCGCAACGCATCTGCTGGCCGGCGGGGCCGATCTGCGCGCGATCCAGACGCTTCTGGGCCATGCCGATGTCTCGACCACGGAAATCTATACGCATGTTCTGGAAGAGCGGCTGAAAACGCTGGTGCTGGACCATCATCCGCTGGCCAAATCCTGACCCTGTCAGCCCGCATCCTGCATCCGCGCCACGCTGCCCGCGTCGGCCAGCAGGCTCTCCACAGTTTGCGCGAAATCTGCACGCCGCGACAGTATCTTCTTGCGATGTGTCTGCCATGCCTCTGACAGTGCGGCCATCAGCTTCGCATCACATGCCACATGCTCGACCAGCACCCAGCGATTCCATTCGTAGGCCAGCGACCATTGCGCATCCCCTAGCCGCGTTTCGGGCAAGCGGTAATGAAATGTCGGCCGCCCGCCCTTCAACTGATCCGGCGGCAGATCGCTTAGCGCGTCCGGGCAGGCGTCTTGCAGGGCGGGCAGCAGATCAAGGCCAAATCCGCGTGCAGGTGCAAGCCGGGCATAGGATCGAGCGAAGTCCTCCAACTGCCAGTCAGTTCGAGACGCCAGCACATCCACCAGCGCCAGAGGCCAGGGGTTGACGAAGGGCAGCAACCGCCGCGCCGGGTCCAATGGGTCAGACTGGCGCAACCAGTCTTCCAACACTGCGAAGGCCCGCACAATCGCCATGAAAGCCGGCGTGCCTGCATCTGGCACTTCCGTGTTCAGATGCACCCCGAACCCATAGCCCAGCTTTGCCTGCGTGCCCATACCGCCCTGCTGGTGTAGCGCGTCCAGAAGCGCTTCGCATGCGGGAAGCTGGCTTTGCGACAGCGGTGCTGTGACAATCTCGACCGGGACCAGATCGCCCAAAGCCTGCGCGGCCATGTCTTCGGCCCATTTCTTGGCCAGCGAGATGTCCAGTTCAACCTTGACCTTGCCCAACACGCCGCCCATGAGGGTGATCTCACGCTCTTGACGTTCATGGACATCCCCGCCCCAGAGGTCGAGAATGATCTGCGCTGTCTGATCCACGCTCAGTCCGCCAAATTCAATCTCGACGCCCGTGCGACGGGTTGCACTGGAACACCCGCCATGATGCGGCAAGGGCAGGAAACGGTCGCGCGGGATCTGGTCGTTCAGCATCTGCACTCGCCTTTCAGTCCTCTATGGCCTCGATCCCCGTCACGCCGATCAGCCGATACACCCAAGCCTGTGTGCCATCTTCCAGCATCATGATATCACGCCGGTATTTTCGTCCAGTCCGCTCATAACGGTCAAGACGCACCAGTTCTTCCGGCGACACGCGAAAGCGCACGCCGTCCAGCACTGTTTCTGGTGCATCCCGCAAATCACGGCGGTGGCGTTGCCAGCCGCGCAGTTGTGCAGGTTCAGCGGGCACATGACGTCCCACAACCACAAAACGCACAACCGGGTTTGTTAGGGTCGCAAACCCAAACACATAGCTGTCGTGGTCTGGCGGCGGCGGAGCTTGCGGGTCAAGCCGGGGCAAATAGACCGGCACGCGCGCAATCAAGACCCACAGACCAACCAGCAGGACCAGAGCAACAAGCAAGGCGACAGGTTTCAACATCAGATATGTCATACGCCAGATCTAGCCCGCCCCCGGATGCGGCAAGTCCTTTGCAAGCCTTGTGGCACGGCGCTTGCGCAGCACCTCCCAGATATAGAGCGCCATCGCGCCCCAGATCATCGGAAACGCGATGCGCCGCGCCCCCTCAAACGGTTCGGCAAAAACAAAGACCGAGATCAGGAAAATCATCGTCGGGATGGTGTAGCCCGCGATTGCAATGGTCGAGAGCGTCAGCCCCTTTGCCCCATTGGCATAGAGCATCAGCGGCACAGCCGTAATGACCCCGCAGCCCAGCAGCATGACCCAATCCAGCCCGCTGGCCCTGGCCAGAAACAGATCGCCCTGAAAATGCGCCCACACCAGAAAGCCCACCGCAAAGGGCGTCAGGATCAGGGCTTCCAGCGTAAAGCCCTGATTGGGACCGATAGGCAAGGCGCGCTTGAAAAACGCATAACCACCCCAACTGAACACCAGCAAAAGCGCGCCAATCGGCAGTGAGCCCGTCTCAACAGTCAGCACCACAACCGCAGCACAGGCCAGCGCCACAGCGCCCCATTGCCGGACACTGAGCCTGTCTCCCAGAAGCCCCGCCCCAAGCGCCACCACGAAAATCGGGTTGATGTAATAGCCCAAAGCCGCTTCCATGGCGCGGCCCGACTGGATCAGCCAGACATAGGTGCCCCAGTTGACCGAAATCAGCGCGGCCGTCACAAAAGCCATGCCCAGCATCCGCGGATTGCGCAGCGCCGCGCGCAGATCATCCGTGCGCCCCAGCCAGATCAATACGCACAGCGCGACAGGCACCGCCCAGATGATCCGATGCGCGATGACTTCAACTGTAGGAACATGCGCCAATATCTTGAAGTAAAATGGCAATGTTCCCCAGATCAGGAAGGCGGCTCCCGCAAAGGCAAAGCCGCGTGGTGTGTCTTCATGCATGCGACAGCCCCGCACGGACTGCTGCTATGAACGCTTCACCACGTTTCTCAAAATCGGGAAACTGGTCAAAACTGGCCGCAGCGGGTGCCAGAAGCACCACATCACCCGGCTGTGCCTCGGCAATCGCAGCAGCGACAGCACGCTCCATGTTTTCAGATATCTCGTGCTGAGTTTCGCCCAATTGCAGGGCAAAATCGCGGGCGGAGTGGCCAATCAGATAGGCTTTGGTGACACGTCCCAGATGCGGGGCCAGCGATGTGATGCCACCCTCCTTGCCCAGCCCGCCTGCGATCCAGCGAATACGATCGAAAGCTTGCAGCGCCTGAGCCGCGCTGTCAGCATTGGTGGCTTTGGAATCGTTGATGTAGCGCACCCCGCCAGCTTCAGCGACAAGCTGGCTGCGATGCGGCAGACCTGTAAAGCTGGCAAGCGCATCTTCAATCAGGCGCGGGGCCAACCCCAGAGAGCGCGCCACCGCATAGGCCGCGCAGGCATTCTGGTGATTATGCGCGCCGGGCAGACCCTGCATGGGCCGCAAATCTATGGATGCCACTTGTTTGCCGCGCCGATACTCTGACAAGAACCCCTTGCGCGCGAACACATTCCAGCCCGGACCAGAGAGTTTCTGCCCTGATGAGATCCGGATCACGCGCGCATCCTCGGCGGCTTGTGACAACTGCCCGGCCAGAAACAACCCTTCAACCTCGTCCACGCCAATTACAGCGCGATCCGGGCCGCCCTCGGCAAACAGGCGCCGCTTGGCTGCGAAATAGCCCCCCATACCGTTATGGCGGTCCAGGTGGTCGGGCGACAGATTCGTGAAAACGGCAATATCCGGGGTCAAGGCGCGGGCCAGTTCTGTCTGGTAGCTGGAGAGTTCCAGCACGATCACTTCGCCCTCGCCGGGTGGGTCGATGGACAACACGCCCTTGCCGATATTTCCGGCCATCTGTGCGGGGCGGCCCGCCGCTGTCAGAATATGGTGAATCAGCGCCGTCGTGGTGGATTTCCCATTGGATCCGGTGACAGCCACCACCTTTGGCGGCTGGTCGAATATCATCGTTGAAGGCGTAGAAAAGCTGCGGAAAAACAGGCCGATATCATTGTCTACCGGTACGCCTTCGGCAAGTGCCTTGGCGATGATGCCATTTGGCGTGGGGTAAAGATGCGGAATGCCGGGACTGGTGATCAGCGCGGCCACATGGGACCAATCGACACTGGACAGATCGTGCAAGGCCAGTCCCGCCGCTTCGGCATTGGCGCGGGCTTCGGGGCTTTCATCCCAGGCCAGCGGGGTGGCGCCACCGGCGGCCAGCGCGGCGCAAGTTGCCAGACCGGAACGACCCAACCCCAGTACGGCAACCTGCTGTCCTTCATGGCCCTGCACTGCGATCATGGCGGTTTTCCTCATGCGTTGTGACCCATCATATCTGGGCCAATTGATGAACATGTGCAAGACTGGTCTGATCGCTTGCAAGCATCGGATGGACAGGCTAGCTTTGCTGCATTGCAGCGAAGGGCCGGGACATGCTGGGCATTCTTGTCATCGTGATAGCACTAACAGCCCTTATCGCGCTGGCCTATCGCGGCGTAAGCCTGCTTTTGCTGACCCCAGCACTTGCAACGCTGGCCGTTCTGCTGGCCGAGGGCGGTCCGCTTCTGGCCAGCTACACACAGATTTTCATGACTGCAACAGGCGGTTTCATCATCCAGTTTTTTCCGTTGTTCTTGTTGGGCGCGGTTTTTGGAAAACTAATGGAAGCATCCGGAAGCGCACAAGTGCTGGCCGATGGCATTATTCGCGGACTTGGCGCGCGCCAGGCGATTCTGGCTGTTATCCTGTCTTGCGCCGCAATGACCTATGGTGGTGTGTCCTTGTTTGTGGTGGCTTTCGCGGTCTGGCCGATTGCGGCGGCACTGTTTCGTGATGCAGAGCTTCCCAAGGTTCTGATCCCGGCCACTATCGCGCTGGGAGCGTTTACCTTTACCATGACTGCGTTGCCCGGCACCCCCGCTATCCAGAATGCGATCCCGATGCCATATTTCGGCACCACACCCTTTGCCGCGCCGGGACTGGGTGCCATCACCGGGGCGCTCATGCTGGGCCTTGGCTGGCTCTGGCTGGAGCGGCGCGCACGTTTTCTGGGTCCAGGATATGGCGATTTTGAAGATGCGACCGAGGCAAAGGCCCTGGAGAACCCACCCAGCCTGTTGCTGGCCGCGATGCCACTGGCGCTGGTCCTGGCATTGAACATTATTTTCACCTTCTTGCTGATCCCCAACATGGACACCGGCTATCTTGCGCGTGCAGACTTCGGCGAGACCAATATCGGAGCCTTGCGTGGCATCTGGTCAACCATCGCGGCGCTGACGCTGGCCTCTCTGGCGCTGGTTGCGCTGAACTGGCGCAGACTGGCTGACGGCCTGTCAGAGACGCTGGACTCTGGGGCAAAATCGTCCCTTTTGCCCATCTTCAACACGGCGTCTCTGGTGGGATTTGGAGCGGTGATTGCGTCCTTGTCGGCCTTTGCGCTGATCCGCGATTGGGTAGTGACAGCGGGCGGGGATAATCCGCTAATCTCGCTCGCTATTGGCACAAGCCTGCTGGCGGGGATGACCGGCTCTGCCTCTGGCGGCATGTCAATTGCGTTATCCACCCTGGGCGAAACCTATCTGGAACTTGGCCTTGCGGCCGGGATCGCCCCAGACTTGTTGCACCGTGTCACGGCCGTGGCCACAGGCGGGCTGGATGCACTGCCCCATAACGGGGCAGTGATCACATTGCTAACAATTTGCGGTCTGACCCATCAGCAAGCATACCGCGACATCGCCATGGTCGCCGTCGTGATCCCGGTGCTGGCACTGGTGGTGCTTATTGTGCTCGGCACACAATTCGGCAGCTTTTAAAATACTGTTATTGAACACAAAAAACACATGAGTGGAACCAAAGCCACCTCGGGGTGTTCCTTGATCACACTGACTGTGTCGGAAAAATCAAGAAAGGAAACGACAATGTCTGCAAGACTGATTCTGAGTGCTGCTGCCATTGGACTGATGAGCACAACAGCCATAGCCCGTGATCTGATGTTCAACGACGTGGATGTGACGGCCGATCTGACTGTCATCGAGGATACTGAGGCCGCAGCGTTCTGGAACACGCTGGAAACCGATCTTGAATCGCGCTTGCTGGCTCTGCTTGCAGACCAGATTGACGAGAACGGTGCCCGCCTGGTGGTGAATGTGGAAAGCTTTGCGGTCGAAGAACCGCTGGCGCCATTTACAGTCGAGAACGCTGCGCTCTCTGGCCGCGTCCATGTCGTCGACCTGAGCAACAATGCCAATTTCGAAAGCTTCGAGCTGTCTGTGCGCCTTGAGGGATTGAGTGTGCAGAATGCAGACGGAGCCGAGGTTTTGGCGACAGACATCGCCCCCGATATGGTCTACTCAACACTGGTGGACAGTTTCGCCGAGCGTATCGTTGACCGGATCAATTAACCACCGACGCCCGGCCCAGATTTTGGCGGGCCGGGCGCGTCCTAACTGCGGATCGTGTCGCCACGGTTCACGATGGGCGAAAGCTCGATCCGCTGACCACCAATCACGCCATCTTCACTCTTGCCCGCCACGATCTGTGCGGCACGCAGACCAATTTCGCGGCGGCACGCGTCCGTTGTGGCCAGACGCAGGCGGATGCCGTCCAGCAACTCCAGCCCGTTGAAACCGGCAAGCCCGATCTTACCAGGCACATCAAGGCCCTGATCCAGACAGTAGAGCAGCCCCCCTGCCCCAATCATATCATTGGAATAATAAAGGAAATCCAGATCGGGATGTGCCGTCAGAATTGACTCTGTCATTTCACGCCCCTTGGCCAGCGACGATCCACCCGCATAATGTTCGGTCGCGGCCAATGGAACACCCGCAGCCGAGAGCGCCTCGGTAAACCCTTCAAGCCGTTTGCGCGCCCGGTGATCATCGGGCATTTTCGATCCCAGAAATCCGATCTTGCGATAGCCCGCCGCAAGGATGACTTCTGCCATCTCTCGTCCCGCGCGCGCATGGGAAATGCCCACCATGGAATCAATCGGCGTGCCGTCAATATCCATGATCTCGACAATCGGGATACCCGACGCCGACAGCATCGCGCGTGCAGCATCACTATGCTCCAACCCGGCAACAATCATGCCGGACGGTCGCCAGGACAGCATCTCGTAGATGACATTCTCTTCGCGGTCGGCCTTGTAATCTGTCGCCCCGAAGACAGGCTGCAGACCGGAATCTTCCAAAGCCGCCGATATCCCGCCCAGCACTTCGGGAAAAACCATATTTGCCAGCGACGGGATGACGACCCCCACCAGATTGACCCGCTGGCTCGCCAGTGCGCCCGCAATCTTGTTGGGCACATATCCAAGCGATTTCGCGGCCGCCAGAACACGTTCGCGCGTCGCAGGTGAAACATCCGTGCGGTTGCGCAAGACACGGCTGACAGTCATTTCGCTGACACCGCTGGCTTCCGAGACATCGCGCAGGGTCAGGGGGCGTTGGGCTTCGGGGGGCAGATATGGCGGCAAGGGCGTATCCTGTCGGGTTGTTGCAGCCCTACGTTAGCGCCACAATTCGTCCGGGCCAAGCGCTTGATGCATTTCAGACGAACTGGCGGGTGACAGAGGCCCGAAAACCCGCTAACAGACCTCGCGCGGCCCCGTGGCTCAACTGGATAGAGCAGCCCCCTCCTAAGGGGCAGGTTGCAGGTTCGAATCCTGCCGGGGTC
>SKGU01000341.1 GCA_007117255.1 Natronohydrobacter sp.
CATCAAACGATCTGGCAGCCATGCGAATTCCTCCCGTCGCGACCCTGCTTCAAAAACTAGTTTGGCATTAAACTATTTTTTGCAATGTCGCAACGCATGGCAGACAAGCCCGCCATGCAATAAGCGCAAGGCTTCGCGCTATGCAGCTTGCTTCAGCGTGTTCAGAGCGTGGCCGTAGCCGCCTTGATCCAGAAAACTCTGCTCTCGGTCCGTTGTCACCCTGCCCAGTGCGGCGTTGCGATAAGGAAAACGGCCAAATTCGCGTATCACAGCACGATGTGCACGCGCATGCAGAAGATTGTTCACACCTGTTTCGGGCATTTTCAGCAGGAACATGCGCACTGAACGGTCCTGGTCCATCTGGCTTTCCGAATGCATCAGAGGCAGGTAAAAGAACTGTCGCTGTGGCTCTGGGGTCTGGACATCAAAGCCAAGATGACAGCCGCGCGCAGCGACCTGGCGCGCCAGGTCGTCAGTTTCAAAAGCGCGGGCATCGCCACGGAACATGTTGCGCGGAAACTGATCTGTCACAATGATGAAGGCCAAGGCACCGCGCGCGCAAGACGCCCAGCGTCCCAATCTGCCGTCGCGTGCTTTCTCCCAAAGTGGCTCGAACCGCTCGCGAATACGCGCATCAAGCGCGTCATCCATGGCATACCATCCTTGCGGACCGACTTCTTCGACCCAAAAGGAAATCACTTCATCAACTGTAGACATTCCGTCACCTTTGTTCCGCCTTCCTGCTACCTTGGCAGTGATTCGGGCGTCGCACAATAATTTCGCCATCACAGACGGTTGAGCGCCCAAATCAGTGCGGAAATGCAACGCAATTATGTTTCGTCGTCCTTTTGTTCCGCCTGTTCCGCCAGATCAGAGTACACCGCTTCCACTGTCGCCGCAGAAACCACGGGCGAAACCGCCGCGTAGGGTCCGCTTTCCGCAACCGGGATGGATGGGCGCTGCGTCATGCGCCAGGCTGCATAGAGCGTCAGAACGACCAGTAGCACGACGATAAACAGGAAAAACCCCGATGTCCCGACAAGACTCATCAGCCCGCCAATCGCAAGCGGCCCAAGGATCGCGCCCACCCCGTTGACGAAAAGCAGACCGCCAGAAGCCGCCGCCATCTGATCCTGTTCCAGATAATCGTTCGAATATGCGACCAGAAGCGAATAGAGCGGGTTCGACACGCCTCCGATCACCAGTCCCACAACGACCAAAAGTGTAAAGCCCAGATCAATCATCACAGGAGCAATCCCGGCAATTGCCCCCATGACCGCAACCGTGATCAGCAATTTGCGCCGGTCCATCCGGTCCGACAGCCAGCCGATTGGATACTGAAACAGCAACCCGCCAGAGTAGATCGCCCCGGTGAAGACCGATATTTCCAGCACACTCAAGCCCGCTTCCGTGCCCCAAACCGCTGTCATGCCAAAAAGCGCAGAGAAAACGCCGCCCATCAGGAATATGCCCACCACACCCAAGGGCGAAACATCATATAATTCGCGAATGGACATGGCGCGCGTCGTTCCGAATGTTGGGGCGGGGCTGATCGACAACAGGATCGGCGCAAAGGCCAGCGACACCAGAACTGAAGGGATGATAAACAGCATGAATCCCGCCGGGTCCGCGAAGTTGATCAGCGCCTGCGCCGTGATGATCCCCAGCATCTGCACGATCATGTAAAGCGACAGCGCCTGACCACGGTTTTCATTGCTTGCCGTGTTGTTCAGCCAGCTTTCCGCCGTGACATAGACACCCGAAAAGCAAAAACCGATCAGCACACGCAGCAAGGTCCATGCGATCCAGTCCGGGATTGCCGCATACAGCACCAGCACCGCCGAAATCAGCGAACCAAGCGCCGCAAAGACCCGCACATGGCCCACCCGGCGGATCATTTCCGGCGCCATGCGAGAGCCAAACAGGAAACCTGCGAAATAGGCCGACATCACAATCGACATCTGCCCGGTGCTGAATCCTTCAATCGCGCCCCGGATGCCCAACAACGTGCCTTGCACGCCATTGCCGACCATGAGGAACATCATCCCAAGCAAAAGTGCCCAGGAGGCAGTGAAAACCTTCAGCATTGTGTGTCTTTCAAGTGAGTTGCCAGAGAATAGACCTAATCGCACCGAGATTGCAAAGATATGACGGAAGCGACCTGTCAGCGTCGTTCTCAGGGCAGAAGCAGTGAACTGTCACCATAGGAGAAGAAGCGGTAGCGCTCGCTAATGGCATGGGCGTAGATCGCTTTGACACGATCTTGTCCCATCAGGGCGGATACCAACATCATCAGGGTGGATTTCGGCAGGTGAAAATTCGTCATCAGCCCGTCAGCCAGTCGAAATTGAAATCCCGGTGTGATGAAAATATCAGTCTTGCCGCTCCAGGCGGCAATCTGGCCGGGGCCAGTGGCGGCGGTCTCGATCAGGCGCAGCGCAGTAGTGCCCACAGCAATGACGCGCCCGCCCGCCGCCTTGGTGGCCGTGATCTGCGCAGCCGCCTGCTCAGTCACCTGCCCCCATTCGGCATGCATCTTGTGATCGCGCACATCATCCACTTTGACCGGCAGAAATGTGCCCGCGCCAACATGCAGCACAACTTCGGCAAATGACACGCCGCGCGCGCGCAACTGATCAAGCAGATCATCGTCGAAATGCAACGACGCAGTGGGCGCTGCGACCGCACCCGCATCGCGGGCGAAAACGGTCTGGTAATCATCGCGGTCCTGCGCATCTGCCGCGCGGCGTCCGGCGATATATGGCGGCAATGGCATCTGCCCGGCAGCATCCAGCGCCGCGTCGAATGCATCGCCCGTCAGGTTGAACGCCAACACGACATCTTCCGTGCCGCGCTGCACAACAGTGGCGCGCAGAGTTTCGGTGAAGATGATCTCTTCGCCCTCTGCCAGCTTGCGCAAGGGCTTTGCCAGCGCGCGCCAGCTTCCATCGGGCTGCGGTTCGGTCAGGGTTATCTCGATCTTGGCACTGACCGGCCCTTGCGCTGTGTTGCGAGGGCGCTGGCCCGTCAGACGCGCCGGAATGACCTTGGTGGTGTTGAGCACCAGCAAATCGCCCTCGCGCAAGATATCGCAAAGGTCGGCGACATGGCGGTCTTGAATGCTGTCGCCTTCAGCGAGCAGCAATCTGGCGGCCGGGCGCGGCCGGACGGGCCGGGTCGCGATCAGGTCTTCCGGGAGGTCGAAATCGAAGTCAGACAGTTTCACGCGACACCCTTTCGCGAACAATATGGGTCATGCGGCCTTTAACTTGGCGATCAAGCCGCTACAACAGGCGCAACACATTCGTGAAAGGGGAAAGACAATGGCACAGACTGGCGACATGGCACCCGATTTCACCCTGCCCCGCGATGGCGGCGCAGAAGTTTCCCTGTCGGGGCTGAAACCGTCCAAGGTGGTGATTTATTTCTATCCGCGCGACGACACGCCGGGTTGCACCACTGAAGCGCTGGAATTCACCGCACAGATTGCGGAATTCGACGCAGCAGGTGCGAAGGTGGTCGGCATTTCCAAGGATACGGTCGCCAAGCACGACAAGTTCATTGCCAAGCATGAGCTGGGCGTCATTCTGGCCTCGGATGCTGAAAGCGACGTCTGCGAACGCTACGGCGTCTGGGTCGAGAAAAACATGTATGGCAAGACATCCATGGGGATCGAGCGCGCGACATTTCTGGTCGATGGCGAGGGGCGGATCGCACAGGTCTGGCGCAAGGTAAAAGCCAAAGGCCATGCCGCCGAGGTTCTGGACGCTGTGCGCGCATTATGACCAGCCTGCGCGAAATGGCGGTCGAAGTATTATCGACCGCTGACGGACACGCCAAGCCCGCACTGTCACGCCAACATGCAGCCACATGGTTTGCCGCGCGCAAGGCCGGTCAGCCGCTACCGCTTGGCAAGGCCTCGCCACCGGACTGGCCTGCGCGGCCCGTAAAGCCGGAATTGCTGGACCCGCGCGATGTGCCAAAGCGCAAACCTGGCAGCCCGCAGGGGCGGATCGCGCTGCTCCATGCCATTGCCCATATCGAGCTGAACGCAGTCGATCTGCATTGGGATATGGTCGCACGCTTTCCCGACATAGATATGCCGCTGGGCTTTTTCGATGACTGGGCAAAAGCCGCAGACGAAGAATCAAAGCATTTCAATCTGATGTGTGACTGCCTTGCAGCTCAGGACAGCCATTACGGTGCCATGCCGGCCCATGCCGGCATGTGGCGCGCAGCCGAAGATACGCGCGGTGACATTCTGGCCCGGCTTGCAGTTGTGCCTATGGTGCTGGAAGCACGTGGGCTGGATGTGACGCCCGGCATGATCGAGATATTCAGACGCGCCAAGGACGCGCAGACAGTCGCAGCGCTGGAAGTGATCTACTCGGAAGAAGTTGGGCATGTCGCTTACGGGTCAAAGTGGTTCAATTTCCTGTGTGGGCGCGACGGGCTGGACCCGCAGCCTGTTTTTCTTGACCTTGTTCGACGGCATTTTCACAGCCCGCTGAAGCCGCCCTTCAATGAAGAAAAGCGCGCGCAAGCCGGGTTGCCGCCAGATTTTTACTGGCCTTTGACCGAGCCCGTTTGACGCGGATCATGCCTTAATCTTTCGCTGTGCCGCATGAACAACGCGGCCTAATCGGTTCCATAGAAAGCTGAAAAAAGTTCCACAAGGGTCCAGACCCGCGCAAAATCGGCAAGTTTCTGCTGATTGAAGCCAGTTTGGGCCTCTGGGCGCAACGACACTTCATTAACATATTGCTCCTCTGGTGCTGGCCGCTTAACAGCGGTTAAGAATTGCGGCTCGCAAAGGGCCGCCTGTAACCAGTGTTGTCTGTCAGACCGGTGTATCTTGTGCTGCTCGATAACAGCTACCTGAACAAACAGATGAAACGGGACGTTAGCCTTGAAAAGACTACTTGTTCGCGCGAACCAGCGGCTTGAACGCCACCTTCCTGAACAACGGCTCTTTCTGCGGTCGGACAGTACAACGCGATTCGTAAGACTTCGGCCGATGACACAGGCGATTGGCCTGGCAGCCGTCACCAGTTTTTTCGCTTGGGGTGTTGTCGCGGCGTCTATCCTGTTGATGGATGCCATCGGGTCTGGAAATCTGCGCGATCAGGCGCTGCGGGACCAGTCCAATTATGAACAGCGACTAAATCAGCTTGCGCTTGAACGCGATACGCGCGCGCAGGAAACCGAAGCCGCCCAAGCCCGGTTTGCTGAAGCGATGGACCGCATTTCCGAGATGCAGATGCAGCTCCTTGCCTCTGAAGAGCGCCGTCTGGAACTGGAAACCGGTATCGACGCGATCCATGATACGATCCGGCGCGTCACCCGCGAACGCGATGAGGCGCGCACCAGACTGGCCGAAGTGACCCGAACACTAGAGGTCGAAACCGGTTCGACCCGGACAGCGGCCGATCGCACCCGCGACAATGAAGAGATGCTCGATTACTTGCTTGCAGCCATGGACCGGGCGTCAAAGCACACTCATGAGTTGGGTGTAGACGCAGATCAGGCCCGCAATCAGGCACGTCATCTGTCACTGGAGAATGAACTGCTGAAAGATCGCAATCACATGATCTTCAGCCAACTGGAAGAAGCACTGGACACGGTGATGGCTCCGTTGGAGCGTGTCTTCCGCAGTGCCGGAGTATCACCAGACCAGATACGACGGCTGGTGCGTCAAGGAGCTTCATCGCAAACTGCCTCTCTGCGTCCGATCTCGGTTGCGACGTCAGGGTCCATGGTTCCGAGCGAAGATATAAGCCGGGCCAACGCCATTCTGAATCGTATGGCTGACATCAATGCCTATCGTCAGGGCATTGACCGTCTGCCTGTGGCGCGGCCCGTCAATGCGGGTGCCGTGCGCCAGACGTCGGGCTTTGGCATGCGCCGCCACCCTCTCACTGGCCGATCGACCATGCATAACGGTCTGGACTGGGCCGGGCCGCGCGGCACGGCGATCAGGGCCTCTGCTGATGGTGTGGTCAAAAAGGCCGGACGTCAGGGCGGTTATGGCAACTTGGTGATCATCGAGCACGAATTCGGGATCGAAACCTATTACGCCCATTTGAACTCTATTGATGTACGGCCGGGACAAAGGGTCTCGCGCGGACAGAAGATTGGTGGTATGGGCACCACAGGCGCGTCGACCGGGGTGCATCTGCACTATGAAGTGCGGGTCAATGGTCGCGCGGTGAACCCGATTACCTACATAAGGGCTGGACAGCATGTTTTCTAAGAGTCGCATCAATGAACCTGGGCCAAAAGCTGCTGCAGATGCAGCGCCTGCAAAACCCGCGGAAACGACCCCGTCGTTCATGCGCGCGGCGAGCCCTGAATCGACAAGCTCTCATGTGACCAAATCAAAACCTGCCGCCTCTGTACTGGCCTCTGATTTGACGATCACGGGTAATCTGAAAACAACAGGTGATGTCGTGATCGAAGGTGTCGTCGATGGCGACATCCGGGCGCATCTTCTGACGGTAGGCGAAACGGCGACAATCCGCGGTGAGATCGTGGCCGATGACATCGTGATCAATGGCCGCGTCATCGGGCGCGTGCGCGGACTGAAAGTTCGGCTGACATCATCTGCGCAGGTCGAGGGTGATATCATCCACAAGACAATCGCCATCGAATCGGGCGCGCATTTCGAAGGCTCTGTCCAGCGCCAGGACGATCCCCTTCAAACGAATCGCGAAACGTCCGAGCGCGCATCGGCGCCCGCACAAGCACCCGCCCCCCAGCAGCGCCCAGCGTCGTCTGACGTTGTGAAGCAGGCGGCCGATGCAAAGAAAAGCGTCACAAGCTGACGCGCTTTGCATGTCGAGACGGTTAAAAAACCGCGCCAGCTGGCGCGGTTTTTTCATGCGCACAGAAGAAACACGCGTCAGCTTATATGACTATTGATTGAAGAGCTGGTGCGGGTGGAGAGATTCGAACTCTCACGCCTTGCGGCGGAGGATTTTGAATCCTCTGCGTCTACCGTTCCGCCACACCCGCATACCAGCGCGATTGCATTAGCGCGGAAAGACGGCCTCTGCAACACTCTATCATTGGCAACAGGCAAATTCATCAACACACCGCCAAGATTGACCTTTTAAGCCAGATAGAGTACACCGCGTTCTCGTGTTGCCTGGCAACTTCAACCTACGCGGGGCGTGGCGAATATACGTCCCAGAAACGATTACGGCCCGATGCCGTATCAGATGGACGCATATGACGCAATTTACTGATCTCAAACTGGACCCCAAGGTCCTCAAGGCCATTGCAGAAGCTGGCTATACCACCCCGACACCCATTCAGGCACAGGCCATCCCGCACGCCCTTGAAGGGCGGGATGTACTGGGCATTGCACAGACAGGGACCGGCAAAACCGCGTCCTTTGTGCTCCCATTGATCACACGGTTGGGGCGCGGGCGCGCGCGGGCGCGAATGCCAAGGTCGCTGGTGCTGGCGCCAACGCGCGAACTGGCCGCACAGGTGGCCGAGAACTTTGACATTTACGCCAAACACACCCGCCTGACCAAGGCACTGCTGATTGGTGGCGTGGCTTTTGGCGAGCAGGACAAGCTGATCGACCGTGGCGTTGATGTGCTGATTGCAACGCCTGGCCGCCTGCTGGACCATTTCGAGCGCGGCAAGTTGTTGCTGACGGGCGTTGAAGTCATGGTGGTGGATGAAGCAGACCGAATGCTGGATATGGGCTTCATCCCCGATATCGAACGGATTTTCGGCCTGACGCCATTTACGCGCCAAACCTTCTTCTATTCTGCGACGATGGCCCCGGAAATCGAACGCGTGACCAATACGTTCCTGTCGAACCCGGCGCGGATCGAGATCGCGCGTCAGGCAACCGCTTCCGAGAACATCACGCAAGAACTGATCGAGTTGCCTGCAACCCGACGCGATGGCGCCGCGAAGCTGAAGCGCGAGGCGTTGCGCGCGATCATCGAAACTGAGGGAGACACGCTGGAAAACGCGATTGTTTTCTGCAACCGCAAGGTTGACGTCGATATCCTGTCCAAGTCGCTGAGCAAGCACAAGCTGGACGCAGCACCTATTCACGGCGATCTTGACCAATCTGTTCGCACGCGCACATTGGAAAAATTCCGCGCAGGTGAATTGCGCCTGCTGATCGCGTCAGATGTCGCCGCGCGGGGCCTTGATGTGCCGTCAGTCAGCCATGTCTTCAACTATGACCTGCCGTCGCACCCGGAAGACTATGTGCACCGCATCGGGCGCACTGGGCGCGCTGGCCGCTCTGGAAAAGCGATCTCACTGATGGTGCCTGCCGATCAGAAGCATCTTGAGCAGATCGAACAGCTTTTGCAGCGCCCCCTGCCCCGTGGCGTAGCACCCGGCCTTGATCTGCCCAGCACCCCCGCTGCCCCAAAGAGCAGCGAAGGGGATGCAGACAGCACGCAAGAGCGCCCCAAACGCTCGGCACGAAGCCACAAGGTCAAGAAAGATACGCCCGCGCCCGAAGTTGCAGCGACGCCGCAGGGGCAAGAGGGAAAAAGCGATCAGGCGAAACCGGCCACCGCCCCCCGCAGCAAGCCCACCAAGGAGCGTGACACCACTCGTCGCGATGGGCGCGACAAGCGCGATGCTGTCGTCGGAATGGGCGATCATGTGCCCGATTTCCTGATGCGCGAATTCCGCGTTGCCTGACCACAGGGTCGCATAAACCGGCATATCAATAAAAAAGCCGCCCTTCTCAGGGCGGCTTTGCAGTTTTCGCAGACTCAGCGATACAGAAGCGACACCTTGTTATGAAATAGGTGGATCTTTGACGGATCAGCCTTGAGCTTGACTTTGCGCCCTTTCAGATCCGTATGAATTCCGGCTAGCTTGGCAAGGACCGGTGCTGCATCCGCGCTTTCGGGCTTGAAATACAGCACGGTCAGTTCGCCAAGCGCCTCCAGCAAGTCGACCTCTCCCTGATAGAGAAAATCATCGCCATCGGTCGCAACCATATCTTCCGGGCGCGCACCGACATTCACTTTCAGCCCCATATCAGCGTCTGTTGTCGGGATATCGGCCAGCGCAGTGCCCCCCCCAACAAGCTTCACACGAGTTTGCGCGCCTGTGCCCACAATTTCACCGGGCAACAGATTCATGGCGGGCGACCCAATGAACTGGGCAACAAATTCGCCATTCGGGCGCTCGTAAAGCTCAAGCGGCGTACCTACCTGCGCGATACCACCGCCTGCCAGAACGACAATACGGCTGGCAAGCGTCATGGCTTCGACCTGATCATGCGTCACATAGATCATCGTCGAGTTAGGCATTGATTCCTTGAGTTTCGCAATCTCGATACGGGTCGCCACGCGCAGCGCCGCGTCAAGGTTCGAGAGTGGCTCATCAAAGAGATACACTTTCGGATCGCGCACGATCGAGCGACCGATTGCCACGCGCTGCCGCTGACCGCCTGACAGGGCTTTCGGCAAACGATCCAGAAACGGAGTCAACTGAAGGATATCGGCAGCGCGCTCGACGGCGGCATCAATCTCGGCCTTGCTCTTCTTGGCAATCTTCAGCGCAAAGCTCATATTGTCGCGCACCGTCATATGCGGATAAAGCGCATAAGACTGGAACACCATGGCGATCCCGCGCTCGGACGGGGGAATGTCGTTGACAACTGTTCCATCAATTTCCAGCGTTCCGCCCGTGATCTTCTCCAGCCCGGCAATCATTCGCAGAAGCGTGGATTTCCCGCAGCCAGAGGGACCAACGAAAACGATCAGCTCGCCCTGCTTGATGTCGAGATCAATGTTCGACAGAACCTTGACCTCGCCATATGCCTTCGCGACATCCTTGAGCTTCAGATCGGCCATGATGTCTCCTCCCCTTTGTGTTTATCGTTTGACGACCAGGCAGGGCTGCCATGGTCCCAGATGTACTTTCCCGTCCTCCCCCGGACCGGAAC
>SKGU01000176.1 GCA_007117255.1 Natronohydrobacter sp.
CCGTCGCATTGTCGGACCTGAGCATTGACCGCGAGTCGCGCAACCCCAACAAGCCGGGAACCGACGCGCTGGACGAAAACCGCTCGCTGGACGATGCGGGCGAATGGCTGGTGATGATCGGCGTGTGCACCCACCTTGGTTGTGTGCCGCTCGGCAATGGTGCAGGCGATTTCAACGCTTGGTTCTGCCCTTGCCACGGGTCGCATTACGACACGGCAGGCCGCATCCGTCGCGGGCCAGCGCCCGAAAACATGCATATCCCCGTCGCGTCCTTTATCGACGACACAACCATTCAGCTCGGCTAAGGGAGTAACGATATATGTCTGGTATTCCACACGATCATTACGAGCCGTCGACCAACGCTGAAAAGTGGATCCATCGTCGGTTGCCCATCGTCGGGCTGATCTATGACACGATCATGATCCCCACCCCCAAGAACCTGAACTGGATGTGGATCTGGGGGATTGTGCTGTTTTTCTGCCTTGTGTTGCAGATCGTCACCGGGATCGTTCTGGTGATGCATTACACGCCTGATGCCAGCATGGCGTTCGCCAGCGTCGAGCATATCATGCGCAACGTCAATGGCGGGCACATGCTGCGCTACCTGCACCAGAACGGCGCGATGCTGTTTTTTGCAGCCGTGTATATCCACATTTTCCGTGGCCTGTATTACGGCAGCTACAAATCCCCGCGTGAAATCACTTGGATCATCGGCATGTTGATCTATCTGGCCATGATGGCCACAGCCTTCATGGGCTATGTGCTGCCATGGGGTCAGATGTCCTTCTGGGGTGCTACTGTGATCACCGGCCTGTTCGGCGCGATCCCCGGCATCGGTGAGCCGCTGCAGACTTGGCTGCTGGGTGGGCCAGCGGTTGGCAATGCCACGCTGACACGGTTCTTCTCGTTGCACTATCTGCTGCCCTTCGTCATTTTGGGTCTTTCAATCCTGCATGTTTGGGCTTTCCACACCACGGGCAACAACAACCCGACCGGTGTTGATGTGCGCCGCACGTCCAAGGAAGAAGCTGCGAAAGACACCCTGCCCTTCTGGCCCTACTTCGTGATCAAGGACCTGTTCGCACTGGTGCTGATCCTTGCAGGCTTCTGGGCACTGGTGGGCTTCATGCCTGGCTATCTGGGCCATGCCGATAACTACATCGAAGCCAACCCGTTGGTCACACCCTCGCATATCGTGCCGGAATGGTACTTCCTGCCTTTCTACGCGATCCTGCGTGCCTTTACTGCTGACGTCTGGGTCGTGATCGCGGCGAACTGGCTGTCCTTTGGCATCATCGATGCCGCCTTCTTCGGGGTTCTGGCGATGTTTGCGTCGATCTTCGTGATGGCGCTGGTGCCCTGGCTGGACACGTCGTCAGTGCGTTCTGGTCGCTACCGCCCGATGTTCAAATGGTGGTTCTGGTTGCTGGTGGTCGATTTCTTCGTGCTGATGTGGGCAGGTGCCATGCCGGCTGAAGGCATCTACACGACAATCGCTCTGATCGGTACGGCTTACTGGTTTGCGTATTTCCTGATCATCCTGCCTGTTCTGGGCGTGATCGAGAAACCGCTGCCGCAACCGGCAACCATCGAAGAAGACTTCAAGAACAGTCTCAAGAAGAAATCTTCGGGTGGCAATGGCCCCTCGGCAGAGCAAATCCCCGCTGAGTGAACACGGAAAACAGGAGAGACATGATGTTCAGAAAACTCGCTGCTTCCGCACTTACGGCGGCAACCCTCGCAGCCACCCCGGCCATATCGGCCGGGGGACTCGGCGAGATCACCGATTACAGCTTTTCGTTTGAAGGGCCGTTCGGCACATACGACCGCAACCAGCTTCAGCGTGGCTTGCAGGTCTATCACGAAGTCTGTGCGTCCTGCCATGGTCTGGAATATGTAGCATTCCGCACCCTGAGCGACCGCAACGGCCCGGAACTGCCTGATGACCAGATGCGCGCCTTCGCAGATATGTATGAAATCTGGGATCCGGAATTGCGTGACTGGCGTACAGCCACCGGCCCCGACCACTTCCCGGAATCGCAATTCGAGGGTGCACCGGACCTGAGCCTGATGGCAAAAGCCCGTATCGGCTTTGAAGGCCCTTATGGGCTTGGCTTGAACCAGTTATTCCGTGGCCTGGGCGGGGCGGAGTATATTGCGTCCTTCCTGATGGGCTATACTGGCGAGGAAGAGTTTCAGGCAGGCTCGATGTTCTATTACAACGCAGCCTATGACGGCTGGGTCTCGATGGCACCGGTGCTGTTTGATGATATGGTCTTCTACGAGGACGGCACTCCTGCCACCGAAGAACAGATGGCCAAGGATGTCGCCGCGTTCCTGATGTGGACGGCAGAACCCAAGCTGGTGGAACGCAAGCGCGCGGGCTTTGTCGGCGTTATCTTCCTGTCCGTTCTGGCTGCGCTTCTGTACCTGAGCAACAAGCAGCTTTGGGCCCCGGTGAAACGGGCTGCCAAAGAAGACTGATCCTGCTGCATCGCAGTTGGTGAAAGCGCGCCCCACCGGGCGCGCTTTTCGCTTTTCAAGGCCCATATTTGCAGATAGCCACGCAGATGGTTCACCTGTGAAGGATCGTATCTCATGTCCGACAATCTGCGCGGCGCCGTGCTGATGGCGCTGGCCATGGCTGGCTTTGCGCTGGAAGATATGTTCATCAAACTGCTGGCAGATGCCCTGCCGGTCGGACAGATTCTGTTCATGCTGGGCTTGGGCGGCAGCGTGGCTTTTGCGACCATCGCGCTGCGCAAAGGTCAGGCGATCTATTCCCCTGCCCTGCTGTCACGCGCCGTCCTGCTGCGCAATCTGGCCGAAATGGTCGGCACAGTGGGCTTTGTGCTGGGCTTCGTGCTGGCCAGCCTCGCCACGGCCTCAGCCATACTGCAGGCAGCACCCTTGTTCGTGACCTTGGGCGCAGTCGCGTTCCTGGGCGAAAAAGTCGGCTGGCGACGCTGGAGTGCGATCATCATAGGCTTCTTCGGTGTGCTTTTGATCGTACGCCCCGGCTTGTCCGGCTTTGAACCCGCAAGCCTGTTTGCGGTTGTCGGCGTTCTGGGTCTGGCCGGGCGCGATCTGGCCACACGCGTGGTGCCCCGCAGCATCTCCAGCTATCAGATTTCCGCCTGGGCTTTTGCCATGATGCTGCCCTCAGGCCTGTTCCTGATGGGCGTCATGGGTGAAGCCCCGGTCATGCCCGACCTGAAACAGACCGCTGCTATTCTGGCCGCACTTGGCATCGGTGTGCTGGCTTATTATGCAATTGTTGCGGCCATGCGCGTGGGCGAATTGTCTTTCGTGACCCCGTTTCGCTACACCAGAATGCTGTTTGCTCTGGTGATCGCCATTCTGGTGTTCGGCGAACGCCCCGATGCTTTGACGCTGATCGGCGCGGCAATCATCGTGGCAGCCGGGTTGTTCACACTATGGCGCGAGAAACAAGCAGCCTAGAATCTGCGCCAGAGTGTCGCTATAGGTGTCTCCAACGTCATCTGCGTGAATAGGGAACGCCATATGAGCACGATTATCGATATTGTAGGCCGCGAGATTCTGGACAGCCGGGGCAACCCGACTGTGGAAGTGGATGTCATCCTTGAAGACGGCACCATGGGCCGCGCGGCCGTGCCCTCTGGCGCGTCAACCGGTGCACATGAAGCCGTTGAAAAGCGCGATGGTGACAAGGCGCGCTACATGGGCAAAGGCGTGCTGGAGGCCGTGGCGGCCGTGAATGGCGAGCTGGCCGAAGCACTGGTCGGCTTTGACGCGACCGAACAGGTTGCCATCGACGCCGCCATGATGGAACTGGACGGCACCCCCAACAAGGGCCGGCTTGGCGCAAACGCTATTCTGGGCGTGTCGATGGCCGTGGCCAAAGCGGCAGCCGACTACACAGGCCAGCCACTGTTTCGCTATATCGGCGGCACATCCGCGCGTACCTTGCCTGTGCCGATGATGAATATCATCAATGGCGGCGAGCATGCCGACAACCCGATTGATATTCAGGAATTCATGATCATGCCCGTGGCCGCCACCTCGATCCGCGAGGCGGTGCGCATGGGGTCGGAAGTCTTTCACACGCTGAAGAAAGAACTCTCCAGCGCGGGCCTGTCCACCGGAATCGGTGACGAGGGCGGCTTTGCGCCCAACCTCTCCTCGACCCGCGATGCGCTGGATTTCATCCTGAAAGCCATTGAAAAGGCTGGCTATAAACCCGGCGAAGACATCTATCTGGCACTCGATTGCGCCGCGACGGAATACTACCGCGACGGAAAATACCACATGGCAGGCGAAGGCGCAGTCATGACCCGCGACGAGAACGCGGCCTATCTTATGGCGCTGGTCAAGGATTATCCGATCATCTCGATCGAAGATGGCATGGCCGAAGATGACTGGGACGGATGGGCCAAACTGACCACACTGATGGGCGACAAATGCCAGTTGGTCGGCGATGATCTCTTCGTGACCAACCCCGCGCGTCTGGCCGACGGGATCGAGAAAGGCTGCGGAAATTCCTTGCTGGTCAAGGTCAACCAGATCGGCACGTTGACCGAAACGCTGGCAGCCGTGGACATGGCCCATAGGGCCCGCATGACCTGCGTGATGTCGCACCGTTCAGGCGAGACCGAAGATGCCACGATTGCCGATCTGGCAGTTGCGACGAATTGCGGGCAGATCAAGACCGGTTCGCTGGCGCGCTCGGACCGGCTGGCGAAGTATAACCAATTGATCCGCATCGAGGAAATGCTGGGTGAGACTGCTATCTATGCAGGGCGCTCAATCCTGCGCTAAGCCGGATCATGACGCCAGAAAAGCCGCCCGCATGCAATATGCGGGCGGTTTTTTCATGGTTCATTAACTTGCGTTTCACTCTCTGTGTACAGGCTCACGCTGGTTAGCATTTTGTTAGGATTCCAGTGGCATCCTCGAAAGGTCGGGGTCTCTGTCGTAAAGATGGAAAGGGACAAAATGTCAGGCTTACCAATCATATCACCGCTCAACAGCGTGCCGGTATCGATACGCGATAACGTGGCCTCCGTAGTGCCGACCCCACCGCAAGGCACCGCTGCGGTGGTCAAAACCATGACCGCCAACGCTGTACAACAAGCCCGCGCGCTTGACACAACTGATGCTGCAGCCCGGAAATCATTGCCATTGGCACATGAAAAGCGCGGGCGTCTTGTAGGGCCACCTCCAACTTTTGAAATCAATGTGCTTCAGCATTTGCAGGAAACACGCATGTTGCCGGATGAACCGGCACCCGGCACAGAAGCAAATGCTGCCCCGGTCACACCCGCCACAATTAGCGCTGCGCCAGATGACAACACAGGTGACGATACTACAGCGACAGCGAGTACCGCGCCGAACTCTGCATATCAGGTGCAAGGGCAGATAGACGCGCCTGCGACCACGTCACAGGCACCGTCAATGAATATCAGCCTGTAAACGACGGCGCCGCCCAACAACAGGGTCAGCGACGACAAACCACCACACATCATGATGCAAGCTGCATATAGCTGAAAATGCAAGACACTGAGCGCATCTCCGTCCCGCCCCCATCAGGTGCATTTTGCGCAATGGTGATCGTAGAAGTTCCACATTGAGACGCTCTGCAAAACACTGAGAACCCGCTCAGATGGATGACGTATCACATATCACCAATGCAACAGCGCGAATTGCACTGATACTCTGCGGCAAGGCTTGTGGGGCGCTTCAAGCTTTCAGGGAATTCAGATAGGCACCATAGCGGGTCTTGTGAAAAATCGCGGCACGCGCCCGCAGTGCGGCTGCATCAATCCACCCCTGTTGATATGCAATCTCGTCCGGCGAACCGATTTGCAGACCTTGGCGTTGTTCCAGCGTGCGTACGAAATTGCCAGCATCCAGCAGGCTTTCATGCGTGCCGGTATCCAGCCAGGCATAGCCGCGTCCCATCGGCTCAACCGATAGCGTGCCTTCCGCCAGATACATTTCCAGAAGGCTTGTGATTTCCAGCTCACCCCGCGACGAAGGCACCACCTGCGCGGCTTTCTGAGGGGCGGTGCCATCCAGACAGTAAAGGCCCGTCACCGCGTAATTCGACGGTGGCACGGCAGGTTTCTCGATGATCGCGCGCACCCGCCCAGTGCCATCAAAATCAACGACACCGTAACGTTCAGGGTCGGCCACACGGTAGCCGAACACGGTTGCGCCCTGTGTCTTTTCGTCAGCACGCGCCAGCAACTGCGGCAATCCATGGCCGAAGAAGATATTGTCTCCCAAGACCATAAGCGAGGGTGCACCTTCCAGAAATTCCTCGGCCAGCAGATAAGCTTGCGCCAACCCCTCAGGGCGCGCCTGCACGATCCACTCGAAGCGCAAGCCCCATTGACTGCCATCCCCCATCAGGCGCTGAAACTGCGATTGATCCTCTGGCGTCGTGATGATTGCGATTTCGCGAATGCCAGCCAACATCAGGGCTGACAACGGATAATAGATCATCGGCTTGTCGTAGACTGGCAGCAACTGTTTGCTGATCCCGATTGTGATCGGATAGAGCCGTGTGCCCGATCCACCTGCCAGAATAATACCTTTGCGCGCGTTCATGTTATGCCTTTCAATTCTGAAATCACATCCGCAAGTTCCGCGCGCCAATCCGGTCGCACAAGACCGAATGTGCTTAGGGTGCTGCAGTCCAGTCGCGAGTTCAGCGGTCGACGCGCGGGCGTGGGAAAATCAATGCTTGGAATATCCTCGATCCGGCATGTCAGCCCGGCCTGATCCATGATCGCGCGGGCGAACTCAGCCCAGCTTGTATCTGGTGCACCACTCAGATGATAAGTGCCAGCCTTGTCCGGCGCATCCTGCAACTTCTGCGCGATTGTCAGGCAGGCGGCTGCAATCGCGCGCGCAGGCGTTGGACCGCCGATCTGATCGGCCACCACGCGCAGGGCGTCGCGTTCCGCGCCCAGCCGCAGCATGGTCTTTACGAAGTTGTTGCCATGGCTTGAAAACACCCAAGACGTGCGCATTATCGCATGCACCCCACCCACCGCGCGGATACCGTCTTCGCCAGCCAGTTTCGTGCGCCCATACGCCCCCAGCGGTGCTGTCGGATGATCGGGACGAAACGACTGGTCCCCCGCACCATCAAAGACATAATCGGTCGAGATATGCACCAATGGCACGCCCAGCCCCGCACAGGCCCGCGCCATCGCCGCAGGGGTCGCGCCATTGACGCGCTGCGCAAGGGTCTCTTCCTCCTCGGCCCGGTCCACCGCCGTATAGGCGGCAGCATTGATCACAACGCGGGGCGCATGGGCCGCGATGGCGGCCGCACAAGCGTCCGGGTCGGACAGATCGGCCTCGGCACGGCCCAGAAACACAGCTTCAGGGGCCAGGCGGCGCAACTCCTGTGCGACCTGCCCGGTCTGGCCGAAAACAAGGATCATGCCGTAACCCCCAGTCGCGCGCCCACGCCCTGACGCGCCTGCAGAGGACGCCACCAGCTTTCATTCTCCAGATACCAGGCCACGGTGCGCCGCAGCCCTTCTTCCACCGTGACCGAAGGCCGCCAGCCAAGCTCCTCACGGATACGGGTCGGGTCGATGGCATAGCGCGCATCGTGACCAGGGCGGTCGGTCACAAAGCTGATCTGATCGGCATAAAAGCCCCGTTCCTTGGGGCGCATTTCATCAAGGATCGCACAGAGCGTGCGCACCAGCTCCAGATTGCTGCGCTCATTCTCGCCACCAATTGCGTAACTTCGCCCGATCGCGCCCTTCTGAACCACCAGAAGCAGCGCATCGGCGTGATCTTCGACATAAAGCCAGTCGCGCACATTGCTGCCATCGCCATAGATGGGAAGCGGTTTTCCGGCCAGCGCATTCAGGATGATCACCGGGATCAGCTTTTCCGGGAAATGATAGGGGCCGTAATTATTCGAACAGTTCGTCAGCACCACCGGCAACCCGTAAGTGTGGTGCCAGGCGCTGACCAGATGATCACTTGCCGCCTTCGAGGCGGAATAGGGCGAGCGCGGATCATAGGGCGTGTCTTCGGTGAATTGCCCCGTTGGACCAAGCGAGCCGAAAACCTCATCAGTCGAGATATGATGGAAACGGAAGCTTTCGGGGCGGCCCTTCGCCACCCAATAGGCGCGCGCAGTTTCCAGCATCTCGTAGGTGCCGGTCACATTGGTCGAGATGAAATCCCCCGGCCCGTCAATCGATCGGTCGACATGGGATTCGGCGGCCAGATGCATCACGGCGTCGGGTTGATGCGTGTCGAAAATCCGCGCCAGCGCCGCGCGGTCACGGATGTCAGCCTTCTCGAACGCATAAAGCGGGTTGTCTGCAACAGACGCCAGATTGTCGAGGCAGGCCGCATAGGTCAGCGCATCCAGATTGACCACGCTATGCCCGCGCGCCACCGCCAGGCGCACCACCGCCGAGCCGATAAAGCCCGCGCCCCCTGTCACAAGCAGTTTCATTTACGCCCCTTCAAACCTGAACGGGCTGTCAAAATCAGAAAAATGCGGCGCTTTTGCGTCCTTATCAGACAACATCGGCGCATCCGTGCCCCAGTCAATTCCAAGGCTGTTCCAAGCAACCGCACCATCGCAATCGGGCGCATAGACATCTGTGCATTTATATTGCACCTCGCAATCTTCCGTCAGCGTCAGAAAGCCATGTAAAAAGCCTTTGGGCACAAAAAGCTGCGCACCTGTATCTGCCGACAGTTCGACCGCCACATGCTGCCCATACCATGGCGAGCCAACCCGCGCATCCACGGCCACATCCAGGATCGTCCCGCGCGAGCAGCGCACCAGCTTATCCTGCGCATGCGGCGGGCGCTGAAAATGCAGCCCCCGCAACGTATGGCGCGGCGCAGAGTAGCTGTGATTGTCCTGCACGAAATCCGGCCAGTCCAGCCCAGCCGCTACCAATGAGGCGCGGTTCCATGTCTCACAGAACCACCCTCGCGCATCCCCAAATCGACGCGGCACTACCAAAATCGGGCCAGAAATCCCGAAATGCTCGATCTGCATCTAATTCCGCCCTTTAGCCAGCCCTCTCGTGTCGCTTTAAATCAAGTCGCGACACAGCCGACAAGGGCTTATGGTTTTACGTCATCAGCCCGCAACCCTTTCCATGCCTGCGCCGCGCGCTTGTCCAGATCAAGCACCACCAACAGCAAGATGCCTGCGAATGCGCATTGCACCAGCTGCCATGGATCAAGTGCCACCGTGTCAAACAGCCCCTGCATAACCGGCAGATATGTGAAAACCGCTTGCAGCACGATCACCAGTGCGACAGCGATCAGTACTTCAGGTGTGCCTTTCACGCCTTGCCAGGTCAGGGACCAGCCATGCCTGAAGCGCACGGAAAACAGATAGAACACTTCCATCGCGACCAACGTATTCAGCGCCATCGTACGGGCTTCATCCACCCCGGCCCCCTGCGCCTGCGCCAGTGCAAACTGGCCGAAAATCCCAATGGCGAACATGATCGAAACAAGGAAAACCCGCCACAGAATGAAGCGCGACATGATCGGCGCATCAGCCCGGCGGGGCGGCTGGCGCATGATCGCAGCTTCCGGACGCTCGAATGCCAGCGACATCGCCAGCGCCACCGAACTGATCATGTTCACCCACAGGATTTGCAGCGGCGTGATCGGCAGCATCAACCCAAACAGCACCGCAATCATCAGCGAGATCGACTCACCCCCATTGACCGGGAGCAGAAAGGTGATGGTTTTCTTGAGGTTCGCATAAACCGTGCGCCCCTGCTTCACCGCCTCGACAATTGACGCGAAATTGTCATCGGCCAGCACGAAATCCGACGCCTCGCGCGCCGCCTCAGAGCCGCGCGCACCCATGGCTATGCCCGCATCGGCGCGTTTCAGCGCGGGCGCGTCATTCACCCCATCGCCCGTCATGGCCA
>SKGU01000342.1 GCA_007117255.1 Natronohydrobacter sp.
GCGGCGACAGGGCGCGAGATTTATGAAGCCTTGGGCATGTCGGAATGCTCGACCTATGTGTCGGCCAGCCCCGCACGCCCTGCCCCCGCAGGCGCGGCAGGCTATCCCCAATCAGGCCGGCGCATTGCCATTCTGGACGCGGAAGGCCAGCCCGTCACCCGCGATGAGGACGGCATGCTGGCCATTCACCGCGATGATCCGGGGCTGATGCTGGGCTATCTGGAAGATGGCGCAGCGCAACTGCCCCTGCAGGGCGACTGGTTCCTGACGGGCGATCGTGCCCGGATGCTTGACGATGGCGCGCTGCGCTATATCGGGCGCAATGATGACATGATGAATGCAGGCGGCTTCCGTGTCTCGCCGCTGGAAGTGGAACGCGCACTGTCCGAGCATCCGGGAATTCTGGAAATCGCCTGCGCTGAAGTCCCGGTGCGCGAAGGCGTCAGCGTGATCGCGGCCTTCTACACGGCCCCGGCCCCGATTGACGATGCCGAATTGCAGGCTTTCGCCGAACCCCGGCTTGCGCGCTACAAGCAACCCCGGCTTTACCGCCATCTCGACGCGCTTCCACGCGGCGCGAATGGGAAACTCTCTCGCCGGATGCTGGCAGGGCATAAAGGGGACAGCGCATGATCACACTAGATATCTTTTCCGACCCGATCTGCCCTTGGTGCTTCATCGGCAAGGTCAGGTTGGAACGCGCGCTGGAATCGCGCCCTGACCATCCGTTCGACATTCGCTGGCACCCGTTCCAACTGAACCCCGACATGCCGCCAGAAGGAATGGACCGCCGGGCCTATCTGGGCACGAAATTCGGGGATGAAACTGCCGTGATGGCGGCTTATGCCCCTGTGGTTGAGGCCGCCGAAGCGACCGGCCTGACGCTGAACCTGCCCGCGATCACCCGCACGCCCAACACGCTGAATGCGCATCGGCTGATCCATTGGGCCGGGCTGGAAGGGCGTCAGAATGCCATGGTCAGCACGCTCTTCCGCGCCTATTTTCAGGACGGGCGCGATATCGGGGACACAAAAACCCTGTTGGAGCTGGCCAGATCTGCAGGGCTGGACCATGACATGACCGCGCGCTTGCTGAAGACCGACGCCGATTGCGACGCCATTACAGAGGCCGACCGCACCGCCCGCGCGCGCGGCATACAGGGCGTGCCGTTCTTCATCATCGACAACACCCATGCCGTAAGCGGTGCGCAACCCGCCACGGTCTGGCAAGAGGTGATCGACGAATTGGCCGGACAACAGCCATGATGGCGCGTCTGACGCCGACGAAGCCCCTGCGCTTTGGGGAATTTGTCGCGCTGATGGCGCTGATGATGGCCTCTGTAGCCTTCTCGCTTGATGCGATGCTGCCCGCGCTGCCACTGATCGGGCAGGAATTATCCCCCGATGCGCCTGCGCGCGGACAACTGGTCATCACCAGTTTCGTGCTGGGGCTTGGGCTGGGAACACTGATCTGCGGGCCGGTCTCGGATGCGTTCGGGCGCAAATCCGTGCTCTTGGTGGGGATCACGCTCTATCTGATCGGATCAATCATGGCCATTCAGGCCATGAGCATCGAGATGCTGCTGGCCGCGCGCTTTTTGCAAGGCGTGGGCGGTGCAGCCCCGCGCGTGGTGGCGACAGCCATGGTGCGCGATCTTTATGAGGGGCGGACCATGGCGCGCGTCACCTCGATCATCATGACGCTTTTCGTGCTGGTGCCTGCCCTCGCCCCCTCGATCGGGGCGGGCATCATGTGGCTGTCAAACTGGCGCATGATCTTCCTGGCCTTCGTGGTCTTTGGTCTGGTCGCGGGGTTGTGGCTGATGCTGCGCCAGCCGGAATCCCTGCCACCAGAGCGCCGCCGCCCGCTCAGTATCCGCAAGATCGGCGCGGCGCTGGTCGAAATCCTGACCAATCCGCGCGTCATGATCTATGTGCTGGCCCTGACCTTCGCCTTCGCGCCCCTTTATGTCTGGCTGTCAAACCTGCCGATGATCTTCGATGATGTCTACGGGCGCGCAAACAGCTTCCCCTTCTGGTTTGCGATCACGGCACTGGTGGCGGGCACGGCCAGCGTGGCCAATTCACAACTGGTGATGCGGTTCGGTATGCGCCGGATAGCAACCCTTGCCTTCCTGTGGCAGGCCATTGTCTCCCTGGCCTTTTTGCTCCTCATGCAGATCGGCCTGCCCGCGCACTGGGATTTCGGGCTGTTCTTTGCCTTCATGTGCACCGGGTTCTTCTCGATCGGGCTGACCTTTGGCAATCTCAACGCTCTGGCGCTGCAACCTCTGGGCCATATGGCCGGGATCGGGGCGTCTGTTGTAATGTCTTTCTCGACCGTTTGCGCGGCCCTGATCGCCATGCCGATCTCGCTGGCCTATGACGGCACGCCCCTGCCGCTGATCCTTGGAATGATGCTTTGTGCCTGCGTAGCCCTTGCGCTGATGCTGATGGCACGCCACATTGCACAAGAAGAATTGGTCTGATCGTTGCATCCACAGGTGGAATGCTTCGGGTCACGTTTTATGAGGTGATAAATGGAACTCATTCTGGCGCTGGTGGTGCTGTTGGTGCTCATCGTATTGATGGGCCTGAAAA
>SKGU01000266.1 GCA_007117255.1 Natronohydrobacter sp.
ACAAAATGCGCACAAAAGGCCGAAATTGGCTGGTGTTGCGAAAAATATTATGCTGATTTTTCAGCGCCTTGGGGTGAACCCCCGAAATTAGCTCCGTTCCCTACCGCCGGAGCCAAAAATCAAGTTAAGGCGCTGACCCGACCACCGCAATCGCCCGTCCTGCTGCGCGCCCATGTGACCGGGATGACCTGTCCGCACCAGATCGGCCGCCATTCCGCCGCCCATGCGCCCCAGTCCGGCAAACCCCAGTTGCATCAGGCGGGTTCTGCGGATTTGATGCCGGAAATAGCCTGAACGAGCGAATCTTCGGTCACTTCGGAAATGTCGAATTCGCGCATCACCCGTCCGTGATACATGGCCACGATCCGGTCTGACACGCGCAGCACTTCGGGCATTTCCGAACTGATCACGATGACAGCATAGCCCTGTGCCGCCAATTCGCGCAGCAATTGATGAATCTCGGATTTTGAACCCACATCAATGCCGCGTGTGGGTTCATCCACGACCAGGACGCGGGGTTTCATCGACAGCCATTTTCCGATGACGATCTTCTGCTGATTGCCACCCGAGAGCACGGCAGTGGGCTGGCGCCAGCTTGGGGTCTTGATGGCCAGCTTTTCGCGATACTGGTCGAAGATCGCAAGCTCCGCGCCCTTTGCCACAAAGGGTCCGGCGGTCAGGTCCTGCACCTGCGGCAGAGTCATGTTGTCGCGGCAGTTCATCTGCAGCACCAGACCCTGTTCCTTGCGGTTTTCCGGCACCAGCGAGACGCCCATCGCAATCGCATCACGCGGTGAGGTGATCTCGACCTTCTGGCCATCGACCCTTATCTCGCCCGCTGTCGGGGTCCGCAGACCGAAAAGCGTTTCGGCAATTTCGGTCCGGCCCGCGCCAACAAGCCCGTAGAAGCCCACGATCTCGCCTGCGCGCACAGTGAAGCTGACATCTTCGAACAGCCCCGTGCAGGTCAGATTGCGCACTTCCAGCATGGTATCACCGAATTTCGATGCCGCCTCGTTGCGCGACAGATCCAGACTGCGACCGATCATGAGCCTTGTCACCTCGTCCTCATTGGTATCGGCAGTGGTCAGCGTCCCGCGATAGGCGCCGTCGCGCAGCACGGTGATCCGGTCCGACAGGGTGAAAATCTCGTCCATGCGGTGAGAGATATAGACGATGCCCACCCCCTGCGATTTCAGGTCATTGATGATATCAAACAGCACCACCTTTTCGGCATCAGTCAGCGAGGCGGTCGGTTCATCGAACACAACCACGCGCGCATCGACAGTCAGGGCACGGGCGATCTCGACCATCTGTTGATTGGCGATGGACAGATGCGCGACTGTCACCTCGGCCCGGAAATTGCATTTCAGCCGCTTGAGGATCGCATTCGAGCGCTCTTCCAGTATCTTCCAGTCCACCCGACCGAAGGCCTTGCGTGGCAGTTCACCGAGGTAGATGTTCTCGGCTGCCGACATCTCGGGCACGAGGCTCAGTTCCTGGTGGATCAGAACGACGCCCTGCGCCTTGGCCTCGATGGGCGTGGTCATGCGGACGGGCTGCCCCGCAATAATGATCTGACCCTCGTCGGGCTGATACATGCCGGCAAGGACCTTCATCAGCGTGGATTTCCCGGCGCCGTTCTCGCCCAGCAGGGCGTGGACCTCACCGGGCATGACCTCGAAATCGACACCATCAAGCGCACGCACGCCGGGGAAGGTCTTGACGATGCCTTGCAGGCGCAGGGCGGGTTCGCGAGTGGCAGTCATAGGCGCAGCCCTCCGTCAGCAGAGCGGTTGAAGCGTTTGTCAAGGAACAGAACGGCGATCAGGATGCTGCCCAGGATGACAAGGACATAGAAGGCGGGCACCTGCATCAGGTTCATGCCGTTGCGCAGGATGCCGATGGCCAGAACGCCACCCAGCGTGCCGATGATATCGCCCTTGCCCCCGGTCAGCTTGGTGCCGCCCAGCACGACCGCAGTTATGACCCAAAGCTCGTAGTCGCGGCCCAGATTCGGCGTCGCGGCCCCCATTTGGGTTGACAGCAGCACGCCCGACAGCGCGGCCAGAAAACCGATCAGCATGAAGTTGATCATCATGTGCGGGCCGACCCGGATGCCTGCATTGACCGCCGCCTCGCGGTTGCCGCCCACGGCATAGGTGTTGCGGCCATGGACCGTACGTGACAGCAGCAGATGTACGGCGATCACGGCAACTGCGAAGATCACGGCCAGTACCGGGAACGGGCCGATGGTCATGAAGCTGAAATCGGAATAGGCGAAGTTCATCGCGTAGAAGGACTGCTCGCCCGTGTAGACAAAGACCAGACCTCGAATGCCCAGCATTGCGCCGAGCGTGACGATGAAGGCATCGACACCGGTTTTCCAGACAATGAAGCCGTTGATCGCCCCCATCAATATGCCCACCAGCAGGGCGATGCAGACCGCGGGCAGGATCTGCCAGTTGCCCCAGGTCGCAAAGGCGGCCCAGCTTTGGACATCGACGGCGAAGGCGGCAGCCAGCGCCAGCGTTGCCCCCACCGACAGGTCGATATTCCCGTTGATCATCACCAGCGTCATACCCAGCGCGATCAGGCCGATGGTCGAGGTCTGAACCACGATGTTCATCAGATTGCGCTCGGAGAAGAAATTATCCGCCGCGAGGCTGAAGAAAATGAAGACGATCAGCACGAAGCCCCAGATCGGATTGCGCATCAGCCAGCGCAGGAGCGGGATTTGTGTGAAGTTTGCCATGGTGGGCCTCATGCTATGGGCGAGAACAGACGGCCACGCTTGGCAGCCACGTCCAGCCAGACCGCGACGATGATGACAGCCCATGTGACCAGCCATTGGGTGTAATAGGGCTGCCCCATAAGGATCAGGCCATTCTGGATGAAGGCCAGCATCAGCACGCCCAGCACCGTGCGCAGTATGCTGCCGGAGCCGCCCAGCAGCGAGGTGCCACCCAGAATGACCGCTGCCAGAACCTGCAGTTCATAGCCCTGGCCGACATTGTTTTGCGAGCCCATCACGCGGCTGCCGAGGATGATCGCGGCAATCGCCACGCAAAGCGCCGAGATCAGATAGGTCATGAAGACAATCCGCGAGCGGGGGATGCCAGAAAAGACCGAAGCTGTCGGATTGCCGCCCACCGCGTGCACGCGTCGTCCGAAGGGCATGGTCGTCATGATGACATGGAAGATCAGTGCCAGTCCAAGGAAGATGATGATCGGCGTGGCGATACCAAAAACCGCCCCACGCCCGAATACCGCGAACCAGGTGCCGCTCTGATCCGCAATATCGACGTTCTGGCCGCCGGAATAGATCAGCACCAGCCCCTGAATGGCCGAGAGCATCCCCAGTGTCACGATCAGTGAATTGAGACGTAATATCCCGATCAGGAACCCGTTGATTGCGCCGAGACACAGTGTCGCCATGATCATGACCGGGATCGCAAGCTCCGGGCCGATCTTGTCATGCAGATCAACCACGAGGACAGTCGCAAATGACAGCATCGAGCCCACTGACAAGTCCAGATTGCCGCCGATCACGACAATCGTCACGCCAATGGCCATCACCCCGATGATTGCGGATTGGCGGAACACCGACATGATATTGTCGGCGGACAGGAATCTGTCGGACATCAGCGAAAACGCGATCATGAAGACGATGAAAGCCACGAGAATGCCCTGCTTTGCAATTGCAGGGCCCCCGGCCTTGAGGCGGGTCAACAGCATCTGAATCCTCCCGGAAAGTCATGGCCCGCACGCTCCCTCGTGCGGATGACGATACATGCACGGTATCATCAAAATCAGGGCGGGACAGACCCGCCCTGACATCGCGTTGATCAAAAGACCGGGCGGTCGAACTCGTGCATGTTCTCTTGCGTGATCTTGGGCGTGTCGAAGTAGTTCAGCTTCGGCACGTCCTCACCCGCCAGCACATCGAGCGCGGTCTGCAACGCGGCGCGCGCGTCATCCACTGGCGACTGATAGACCGAGCCCCAATACTCACCGCGCTCCATGGCGTCATAGCCAACCGCGAAGTTGGTGGCCCCGATGAAGACCATGCCCTCGGCGCGACCTGCGGCAAGTGCGGCGTTCAGGGCACCCACACCCATGTTGTCATCGCCGGAATAGACCCCGTCGATATTGTCGAAGCGGGTCAGGAGGGTCTCCATCGTGCGCTGTGCGCGTTCGCGGTTCCAGTCGCCCGGCTGAATGTCGAGCTGTGTCACACCGGGGCAGAGTTCGGCCAGACGGTCGTCGAAGCCCTGTTGCCGCTCGATCGCCGTGGTGTAGCCGGGCATACCCGTGATCTGGACGATTTGCCCCTCGCCGTCCAACGCCTCACACATCATTTCAGCCGAATAAATGCCTTGCTGGATGTTGTTCGGTCCGGAGAACGCGGCGATGAAGTCCATGCCCGCCTCGGCAATGTTCGAATTGGTCACGATCACCGGAACCCCTTCGCGATGCGCGTTGCGCACGGCAGGGACAAGGGCCTGACCATCGGTCGGCCAGACGATGATTGCATCGACATTCTGCTGGATCAGGTCCTGCATCTGGCTGATCTGCCGGGCGACATCGCCACCTGCATCAAGCACGATCACCTCGACGTCTGGGTTCGCGTCAGCAGCCTCGATGAAGGCGCGCTCATAGGTGGTCTGATAGCTATCGATGCCGACATTGTTCTGCGTGATTCCGATGCGGACCGTATCCGCGGATGCAGCGCCGGCCAGAGCAAGCGTTCCGCAGCTGGCAAGCAGAAGTCTCATTGAGTTGCGCATTGTCTTCCTCCCATTGGGTTCGTCTGTGTTGGTTTGCCCTTCGAGCGCTTCATCCGACTCGTTCGGGACAGGTAACAGTGGAAGCAAGGTCGCCTACTCCGCAGCGCAACAATACCAAAGTTTTATTCGGTTTGAACATCAACATGATCATTTTGAACATATAGGGCGTATGATCACTTGTCAGATTTGGACATCTTCAGGAGGAAGGCCGATGGCCAAGGGACGAAAAGGGGCAGGGATGCCCGAGGATTCAGGAAAGGCACGAACCGTGCAGATGGCGGATATCCAAAATGAAAGTTTTACGCCCGTGCCGCCACACGGTGCGTCTGCCGGGTCAGAGGAGACCTCTGCGCTGGCGGCAACGCTGGCATTTCTCGAAGCGGTCGATGCCGAGTTGGATGCCGCGATGGAGATTGCGGAACCCAATCCGTATCTCAATATGACCGTCGCACTTCTGCGCGCACATCTGAATGGAAAGATTGTCACCGCAACTATGCTGATTGCGGCCTCCGCTGTTCCTTACGCCACAGGACGCCGGAAACTGCAGCGCATGTTGCAGTCAGGCCTGATCGAGCAACGCGTTCGGACGCGTTCGGGTCGCTCCTATTCGCTGCATCCGACTGAACGTCTGATGGCCAATTGGCGCCAGTTTGCGGACCGGATGCTGCGACTGAGTGCCGAGACAATCGGGCGGGCGCCCAAGGCAGGCCGCGAGTATTACTATGGCGCGTCCTACCTGCCCGCCAGCCAGTCCATCGCCCCCCCGCAGGTGCTGCCGGAACCCTTGCAGATCGGCGGCGGCGTGCGGGTGCTGGTACATGGTGATCCGACTTTTATGGTGATGGAGAATCTCAAACGCCAGTTTGAACAGATTATCGGCACCAATATCAGCCAACGCGCATTCTCCATCGACCGTCTGCGGGCCGAGGCGTTGCGCAATGCAGAACGCCGCTTCAGTAAATACGACATCATCGCAGTTGACCTGCCCTGGATCGGGGAATTCGCCGAGAAGGGCGTGTTGCTGCCGCTGGAAGAGTGCCTCGATATCAACCGGCTCGACCCGCCGGATTTTCACACCGCTGGCTGGATGGCCGCGCATTGGGGCGGTCGGCCCTATGGCGTGCCAGGCCAGACCACGCCGGAATTGCTGTTCTACCGCAAGGACCTGTTTGCCGAGGCGGGGCTGGAGCCACCGGACACGACCGACAAGCTTATCACGGCCGCGCGTCATTTCCATGACCCCCAGCGCGGGCGCTACGGTATTGCCTGGAACGCGGCACGCGGCACGGCGCTGGGGCATCAATTCCTGATGACTTGCGCCGATTTCGGCCAGCCAATCCTGAATCTGGACCCGATCGCAGGCGGCTTCGACGCCGATACGGCCAAGCGCAGCGTTATTGTGCCGACGCTGGACACAGCCCTGGCGCGCGACGCCTGCGACTACCTGCTCAAACTGCTGGACTATTCCCCCCCCGATATCCTGTCGATGTCATGGTATGAGCGCGTGCGCCCCTATGCCTCGGGCAAGATCGCAATGGCCTATGGCTATACACTTCTCGCCCCCTATTTCGAGCGCGACCCGGAGTCGCCAGCTCATGGCAAGACGGGCTATCTGCCGCATCCGGCGGGGCCGAAAGGCCGACCACTCGCCCCTGTAGGCGGTTATGTGCTGGGCATTCCGGCAAATCTCGCCCCTGAGCGTCGCGCCGCCGCCGCTGAGGCGCTGATCGCCTTCACCTCGCCCGAGGCACAGAAACTTTATGTGCTCAATGGCAGCCGCACGGCACCGCGCTATTCAGTCGGGGCAGACCCGGATGTGCGCCGCATCTCACCCATATTCGAGGCAGTTGACGGCATGTCGCATCGCGACGAGCTGCAATACTGGCCACGCCCGCCCATTCCGAAGATCACCGAGATCTTCGAAATTTGCGGGCAGGAAATCCACGACATGCTCCGCGGGATTCAGAGCCCCCGCGATGCTCTCAGGCGCGCCCAGGACCGGGCAGAACGCGCCCTTGAATAACCAATGCACAGAGGAGGACGCCATGGACACCGCACGCCTTAAAGGCAAGAACATCCTGATCACCGGGGCCGCGCAGGGGATGGGCGCGCAGAATGCCCGCCATTTCGCCGCACAGGGCGCGAATGTCTGCCTTGGGGACGTGAACGAGGATGGCGTCAAGACGGTTGCAGACGAGATCAACGCTGCCGGCGGTGGCCGCGCGATTGCCGTCACGCTGAATGTTACCTCACGCGAAGAAAACGCAGCAGCCGTGGCGGCCTGTGTCGAGGCGTTTGGCTCGATCAATGTCGCGCTGCTGAATGCAGGAGTGAACAAGCCGCGCATGTTCATGGATATCGACGAGGATAACTGGGACATGATCATGGACATCAACGCCAAGGGTGTTCTTCTGGGGATGCAGGAAGCCGCGCGGCAGATGATTGCCCAGGGCCCGATGGAGGATCACCCCTACAAGATCATCCCCGTAGGCTCGATCGTCTCGCGCACCGCGTTTCTGGATGTGATTCCTTATAGCTGCTCGAAATACGCCGTGCTTGCCATGATCATCGGCGGCGCAAAGGCGCTGTGGGAACATAAAATCACCGTCAACGGCTATGGTCCTGGTGTCGTGCGTACCGAGTTGTGGGAGCAGCTCGACCGCGATCTGGTCAAGATCGGCATGTTCGAGAAAGAAGGCCAGTCCATGGACCATCTGGCCAAGACCATGATCACGATGAAGCGCTACAGCTACCCCGAAGATGTGCAGGGCACAGCCGCGTTCCTGTGCTCGGATGACAGCGACTACATGACCGGCCAGCTCATCATGATCGATGGCGGGATGATCATGCAGTAACGCGCTGCAACATCTTGAAATCATTTGCCAACGTATCGGCGGCCGCAAGCGTCGCCCGGAAGGATTTTTCTCATGTCACGAGCCCTTATGCCCAACCTGCTGACCCCGCAGGATCTTGAACCCCATTGGCGCTGGGAGGGGCGGTTGCCCGCCTGGGGCCATACCTCGGTCGATTTCGAACGCCGGATCGACCACGACCGGCTGCGCCGCTACCGGCTGGCGCGGACGCGGCAGGCCTTGCAGGCCTCGGATGCAGGCACGCTTCTGCTCTTTGATGTGAACAATATCCGCTATGTCAGCGCCACCAAGATCGGTGAGTGGGAGCGCGACAAGATGTGCCGCTTCTGCCTGCTGACAGGTGATGATGCGCCCTATGTGTGGGATTTCGGCTCAGCGGCGATGCATCACAAGAAGTATTCCGACTGGCTGGTGCCGGACCATTGCCGCGCCGGTGTGGTCGGGATGCGCGGGACGATCCCGCCCGAATTTGGCCTCATGCGGAAATATGCGCGCGAAATCGCAGGGCTGATCCGCGATGCGGGCATGAGTGACATGCCGGTGGGCGTGGATTACGCCGAAACCGCCATGTTCCACGCGCTCAAGGAAGAAGGGCTGAATGTGGTCGATGGCCAGCAGATCATGCTGGCTGCGCGCGAGATCAAGAACTGGGACGAGATCCAGCTTCTGACCCAGGCGGCCAGCATGGTCGATGGCGTCTATCACATGATCTATGAAGAGCTGAAGCCGGGCGTGCGTGAGAATGACATCGTCGCGCTGTCAAACAAGATGCTCTACGAGATGGGCTCGGATGATGTCGAAGCGATCAACGCCATCTCGGGCGAGCGCTGCAACCCGCACCCGCATAACTTTACTGACCGCTATTTCCGCCCCGGCGATCAGGCGTTTTTCGATATCCTGCAAAGCTATCAGGGCTATCGGACCTGCTACTACCGAACTTTCAATATCGGTCGCGCGACGCCCGCGCAGAACGATGCCTATGTGAAGGCGCGCGAATGGATCGACGCCTCGATTGCGATGATCAAGCCGGGGGTCAGCACGGACAAGGTGGCCGAGGTCTGGCCCAAGGCCGAGGGATTCGGCTTCCCGGACGAGCAATCAGCTTTCGGGCTGCAATTCGGCCACGGCCTGGGGCTGGCTTTGCATGAGCGGCCCATCATCAGCCGCGCGATCAGCCTCGATCACCCGATGGAAATCAAGACCGGCATGGTCTTTGCCCTCGAGACGTACTGCCCGGCGGCGGACGGCTATTCGGCTGCGCGGATCGAGGAAGAGGTTGTGGTGACGGATACCGGCTGCGAGGTGATCAGCCTCTTTCCGGCCGAGGACCTGCCAATCGCGAACCGCTATTGAACGCCCCTGCCGGGGAGTGCCTCCGGCGGGAGTATTTGTCGCAAGAAAATGGGGCAGTTGGCCCGTGAAAGGATGTTGCGATGGCCAAGGCCAAATCGAACACGGAAGACTATCTGCGCATGTACACCCAAATGGTGCGTATCCGCACCTTTGAGGACAACGCGAACCAGCTATACCTTTCGGCCAAGATGCCTGGCCTGACCCATATGTATTCGGGCGAGGAAGCGGTCTCCGTGGGCATATGCGAGGCGCTGACGGACGCGGACCGCATCACCTCGACCCACCGGGGCCACGGGCATTGCGTGGCCAAGGGGGCCGAGTTCAAGGCGATGTTCTGCGAGCTTCTGGGCAAGGTCGAGGGCTATTGCCGGGGCAAGGGTGGCTCGATGCATATTGCCGATCAGAGCCATGGGAACCTGGGCGCGAATGCGATTGTCGGCGGGTCGATGGGGATTGCGACCGGATCGGCGCTGCGCGCGAAGCTGCAAGGGTCCGATGATGTGACCGTCTGCTTCTTCGGCGACGGAGCCACCGCGCAGGGGTTGTGGTATGAGGTGATGAACATGGCAGCCCTCTGGAAGCTGCCGGTCATCTATGCCTGCGAAAACAATGGCTATTCGGAATACACCAAGACCGAGGAAATCGCCGCAGGCTCCATCACCGCGCGCGCGGAAGCCTTCGGGATCGAGGCGCATCAGGTCGATGGGCAGGATGTGCTGGCGGTCAATGACCTGACCCGCAAGCTGGTCGCGCGGGCCCGCAAGGGCGAGGGGCCGTTCTTCATCGAGTTGATGACCTATCGCTATCACGGCCACCATGTCGGCGATATCAACCGCGAATACTACCGCTCCAAGGCCGAGGAAAAGGACTGGAAGGATAACCGCGACCCGATCATCCG
>SKGU01000254.1 GCA_007117255.1 Natronohydrobacter sp.
GCGTCGCGTGACGACAACACTCAGACGTTTATTGGGCATGATTGTGTCTCACCTCTTTGCAACTCCGGGGCTTTGGGGCAAACTGCCAGCACTCGCGCGGTTCCACAAGCCATCTTGTGCAATGGTAGCGCGCGGTACAGGTGACAACGACAACAGAACTTGACAAGATTCCCGGAAAAACCGGGACGGGCAGGCAAATGAAGACAACTTCCCTATGGATAGCGGCCCTTGTGGTCGTACTGTCGGCGGTGCCGGGGCTTGCACAGGCTGCCGAGCGTGGTCCGGTCACAAATCTCCCCTTGCCACGCTATGTGTCGCTCAAGGCAAATGAGGCGAATGCACGGCGCGGGCCAGATCAATCGCATCGGATCGACTGGGTTTACAAGCGGCGTGACCTGCCCTTACGGGTCACTGCCGAATTCGAGCACTGGCGGCGTGTCGAGGATATCGAGGGCAAGGGCGGCTGGATGCATTACGCGCTGCTGTCGGGTATTCGCACGGTCATGGTGCAGACCGATATGACGCAGCTTTACCATCGCCCTGACACAGCCAGCGCACAGACCGCGCTGCTGGAGCGCGGCGTGATCGCACGTTTGCGCGAATGCCAGCGCGATTGGTGCCGCCTTGAGGTGGAGGGCGCGCGCGGCTGGTCCGAGAAGCGCCATCTCTGGGGTGTCGAGATTGAGGACGAGTTCGAATAACCCGCGCTATTCGATCCGGTAGGGCAGCAGATCGCGGAAATCGTGGTCTACCCGCAAGCGTCGTTCCAGCGGTGGGACAGAGCGCTGGTGGCAGCGGTCGCGCTCGCAAATCCTGCAGGAAATGCCGATAGGGTCAAAAGCGGTGGCACGGCCGATATCCATGCCATCGGCATAAACCAGCGCGCTGGCATGGTCGATCTCGCAGCCAAGGCCAATCGCGTAGCGCCGCACAGGTGCGTGAAAGGCCCCGCCGGCTTTGGTGACGGCCAGCGCAAGGCAGAAATAGCGCATCCCGTCAGGCGTTTCGGCCAATTGGCGCAGAAAACGGCCCGGTGTCTCGAAAGCGCGGTGCACATTCCATAAGGGACAGGCCCCGCCGAAACGCGCGAATTGCAGCCGTGTGGCGGAATGGCGCTTCGTGATCGTCCCGGCCTGATCGACGCGCACAAAGAAGAACGGCACGCCTTTCGCGCCGGGGCGTTGCAGGGTGGACAGACGGTGCGCCACTTGCTCGATGGAGGCGCCGAACTGATCGGCCAGCGTTTCAAGATCGTGGCGCGTGGCAATCGCGGCGTCCTGAAAGCGGCGGTAAGGCATCAGGGCCGCGCCTGCGAAATAATTGGCCAGCCCTATCTTGGCGATGGCGCGGGCCTCGTCTGACTGAAACCGCGCCAGATCGAGTGTGGCCTCCAGCAGATCGCTCTGGGTCAGAAGCGCTACCTGATGCAGCAGTTGAAACGCCTGCGTCGCGCGCGCCGCCTTGGCGGATATCTCCAGCGTGCCGCTTTCTTCGTCCAGATGGCGCAGCACGCGCGCATTGGTCAGCTTCACTGTAAGCTTGCGCCGCGCCAGCGCTTCGGTGGCCAGCGACATTGCATCGCGCCCCGGTGCTGCAAAGCGTTCCGCCGCGCGGTCAACCGCGTCTATGTAATTGTCGCAATAGTGGAAAAAATCGCGCACTTCTTCCCACGGGCTGAGCCGCAGCGTGGTGTCGTCGCGTCCAAGCGCTTCATCCAGCGAGGCGAGTTGCTCCTGCGCCTGACGATAGGCGCGGTGAAGATCAAGAAACGCGCGCGCAAAGCCCGGCGCATTTGCCCCCACCAGCCGCAGGTCGGGCAGGGCAGGGGTGGTTTTGCCGAAAAGCGGGTCAGCGAAGGCCTCGCGCAGATCTGACACCAGCCGTTCGCTGTCCCCTGCTGACAGTTCGGTCACATCCATGCCGAATTCGCGCGCCAGGGCCAGCACCACGGAGGTGGACAGGGGCCGGTTGTTGTTTTCCATCTGGTTCAGATAAGGCAGCGACACGCCAAGGCGCGCGGCAAAGTCCTTTTGCGTCAATCCCAGACGGTTGCGGGTCTCGCGCAGTTTCGATCCGGCATATAGCTTTTGCGGGGGCATCGTCCCTCAGATGGGTTAGCTGGCTTTGCCGGGAGCATTTGCAAACTGCGAGGATCTGTCAACCCGCAATCCGCCTTTCGCGGTGAAGCACATAAAGAAGCGGCAGAATGCCAAGCCCTGTTGTCGTGACCATAAGCCAGATCAGCGGCATCGCGCCACTTTCGGGCGATAACATGGCCCCGGCAAGGGCTGACAGTCCGGCGCCGCCACCAATCATGATCGCCCCACCAATGCCACTGGCCGTGCCTGCCAGATGTGGGCGCACGGACATCATGCCAGATGTTGCCGATGGCAACAGCATGCCGTTGCCAAGCCCGACCGAAATGAAGCAGCCAAAGAAGGTCAATGGGCCAAGTGGGGTGACCAGTGCCAGTATCAGCAGACCAAGCATTCCACCGAAAGCCACCAGACACCCAACCAGTATCATCCGGTTGATTCCGAAGCGCCCGGCATAGCGTCCTGACAGGAAGTTGCCCGCAGCGTAGCCTATGGCGGGTGCCCCGAAGAACAGGCCGAGTTGTGCCGGACCCATTCCGAACACGGTCGCGCCGACGAAAGGTGCACCACCCAGATAGGCAAAGAATGCACCAGACGCGAGCGTTGCAGTGCCGCAATAGCCCCAGAATCTGCGCGCGCGCATCAGTTCGGGCACTTCGCGCAGCACGCCAGACATGGAGCCGCCGCGCTCGAGTTTTGTCTCGCCCATATCGCGCCAGGTCAGAGCCAGAACTCCGACGCCCGCCAAAAGCATCAGTGCAAAGCTGCCGCGCCAGCCGAATGCCTCATCGAGCAGGCCGCCAATGGCCGGGGCGACCATGGGGACGATCGCCATGCCCATGGTGACATAGCCGATGCGCGAAGCGGCCTCAGCCTCATCGAGGACATCGCGGATCGAGGCCCGACTGACGACCATTGCTGTCACGACAACAGCCTGCATCATGCGAAAGACCAGAAAGACACTGGCGGTGGTTGCCAGCAACGTACCCACAGTGGCCAGAATAAACCCGATCAGCGCCGCGATCATCACGGGTCGGCGCCCGAAGCGGTCCGAAATCGTGCCGATGAACAGTTGTAGAACCGCGTTCACCAGCAGATACAATGAGACCGAGAGTTGCATCACGGCATAATCGGTCCCGAAATATTCGGTCATCCTGGGCAGGGATGGCAAAAAGACATTCATCGCCAGTGCGGCAACGGCGGCCTGTGCCACGAGCGTCATCACATGGGGTGGGGTGGTTGCATCCATAAGGCGCACCTGCACAGGCGTCATGACACGCTCCATTTGTAAAAGATGTCCGACGAGGTTTGCGCGGTGTGTGGCAGAGCTGAGGATGCGCGGGCGTGCATGGGCGACTCGATGTGAAAGAAAGTGAACATGTGCACAAGATAGCGAAATCCGGGCAAAGGCAAGCCATGGCGGCTTTGCAAATTAGCGCGCGGCGCTGTGATGTGTTTTGCAAATTTTCCCGATTTTGCTTTTCTGCCAACCTCCGGGGACGTATGGTCACGCAAATCTGCGAAGGCCGTATGTTTTTTCCTTGGGGGGGCGAATGAAAGATATCCTGCAGCAACTCGAAGACCGGCGCAGCACCGCGCGTATGGGCGGCGGCGCGAAGCGTATTGATGCGCAGCATGCCAAGGGCAAGCTGACGGCGCGTGAACGGATCGAATTGCTGCTCGATGAGGACAGTTTCGAAGAATTCGACATGTTTGTCGCGCATCGCTGTGTCGATTTCGGCATGCAGGCCGAGCGTCCGGCGGGTGACGGTGTTGTGACCGGCTGGGGCACGGTCAATGGTCGGCAGGTTTATGTATTCGCGCAGGATTTCACGGTCATGGGTGGGTCAGTGTCGGAAACACATGCCGCCAAGATCTGCAAGATCATGGATATGGCCATGCAGAACGGCGCGCCCGTGATCGGCTTGAACGATTCGGGTGGTGCGCGGATTCAGGAGGGCGTCGCCAGTCTGGCCGCTTATGGCGAGGTGTTTGACCGCAATATCCGCGCCTCTGGTGTGGTGCCGCAAATCAGCGTGATCATGGGGCCATGCGCGGGCGGCGCCGTCTACAGCCCGGCCATGACGGACTTCATCTTCATGGTGAAGGATTCTAGCTATATGTTCGTGACAGGCCCGGATGTGGTCAAGACAGTCACCAATGAGCAGGTCACGGCGGAAGAACTGGGCGGGGCCGTCACGCATACGCGCAAATCCTCGGTCGCGGATGCGGCCTTCGAGAATGACGTGGAAGCGATGATCGAGGTGCGGCGCCTGATCGATTTCCTGCCGCTGAACAACCGCGAGAAACCACCCGTTCGGCCCTTCTTTGACGATCCTGCGCGGTTGGAGCCAAGCCTTGATAGTCTGATCCCCGACAATCCCAACATGCCCTATGACATGAAAGAGCTGATCCTAAAGCTTGGGGATGAGGGTGATTTCTACGAGATTCAGGCTGAATTTGCGAAGAATATCATCACGGGCTTCATCCGGCTTGAGGGGCGCACGGTGGGCGTGGTTGCCAATCAGCCGATGGTGCTGGCGGGGTGTCTGGATATCGACAGCTCGCGCAAGGCCGCGCGGTTTGTTCGCTTTTGTGATGCGTTTGAAATCCCGATCCTGACGCTGGTGGACGTGCCGGGCTTCCTGCCGGGCACTGGGCAGGAATATGCGGGCGTTATCAAGCATGGTGCCAAGCTGCTCTATGCTTACGGCGAAGCAACTGTGCCGAAAGTGACTGTGATCACCCGCAAGGCCTATGGTGGCGCTTATGTGGTGATGGCATCCAAGCATATGGGCGCGGATTTCAACTATGCCTGGCCCACAGCAGAAATTGCGGTGATGGGGTCCAAGGGCGCGGTCGAGATCCTTTATCGTTCGGAGTTGGGCGATGCGGAAAAGACCGCCGCACGAATCAACGAATATGAAGAGCGCTTCGCCAACCCGTTTGTGGCCGCTGAAAAGGGCTTCATCGACGAAGTGATCATGCCGCAATCGACGCGCAAACGCGTGGCGCGTGCTTTTGCAGCGCTGCGCAACAAGGCGCTGACAACGCCTTGGAAGAAGCACGACAATATTCCGCTATAGGGCAGGTGCCATGCGCGGGTCAGTTCTGATGATCGCGGCAGGAGCAGCGCTGTTTGCGCCCGCACTCGCGGCTGGAATGCTGGTCATGCCATCGGGCGAAGATGCGCAGCCACTGCCTGTGATCTGGGATGAAGATCTGTCTGTCATCCGGCTTCGCTATGTTGTGCCGCGCCTGAACGAACCTGCAAGCCTGTATATGGGCGATACGCAACGAGTGTTTGACGATATGGAGTGGCTTTGTGAAACCCAGTTATCCGGCTTGTTCGAGCAGGGGCAAAGCCCGCAGGACGATGGTTGGCTTGGTGCGGTCGTGACGCTGATGGATCGAGAGGTCGAATTCGGCACTGTTGATGCAGACTCTGTCCAGCTTTTCGAATGGTTCACATTCGGAATGGACGGCTGTGAGATTGATCTGGATATGTATCATGACTGAGCTGGCACTCACATCGGCAGATGATGCAACTGCGCCACAACCCCATGGGGCCATAAGATTTTCGTGGTCAGGATTCTGCAAAGACGGTATATTGCGCCCGTATGCGTTCATTCTGGCGCATGCGCATGGTAGTCAACCGACGCGTAAAACAACAATACCGCGTCCGGGCAATACGAGCAGGAGAATAACATGGCGAAACTCGCCCTCGTTTCAGCGTTTCTGGTGTCCCTCATCCCGGCCACCTGTGCAAGGAAGGCTCCAGAGCCTACACAGCATTTCGAGCCGATCGCTGCGCCGATCTATGTCGAGCCGGCATCTTCCAAAGGCAAATACCACTGATATTTCTTCGGGGCAGAGCAATTACTCTGCCCCGACCCCTCGCGTCAGATCTGACGCGGCGCGCGGTTGCGATGGGCGGCGCGACAGCTTCTTTCCATGTATCGAAAATTTCCTGTGGCGAAGGCCTTTCGCTTGCGTTAGCGTTGAAACCGGGCGCGGCGCCATTTGCCGTGTCGTAGCGTTGCCGGTCGATCATGTCCTGCCAGACAGTCCGGCGCGTTTAGCCAACAGGAGCTTTACATGTCGAAAATCACTATCATGCTGGCCATCGGTGCAACTGTTGCGCTGTCGGCCTGCGCCCGCAAGGCCCCGGAGCCAGAGCCGGTCATGGCGACACCTATCGTGTCCGAACCGGTCGCACATAAAGGTAAGTATCGCTGAGTTTCTGACGGGTCGGGCGCCTGCGCCTGACCCGTGTTTCACGCGCACTGCCTTCGACAAGAGGAGGCTTGCATGCTGAAACACCGTGGTTTTCCTGGCCGTTTGCCCGGAACCGATTTTCAATTCACAATCCGTCGTGCCAACCCCAAAGGGGTTACGCCGCTTGCACCACGCAAGCGCTTTGCGGACCGCAAGCACATGGACCGGCGTGCGGACGAGGCGTTCCTGGGCGCATTGATCGCCCATTTTGGCGACGAACCCTTCGAGCGCGGCAATCTTGATGCAGGGCGGCTGGCGTGGCTTTTGGGCCGTGAAGTCGTCGCTGTGTCCGACCCCTTTGATCCTGTCAGCTATGATGCGCAGTTGCGCGTGGACATGCGCGCTGCCGAAGCCAGCTTCCCGCAGCTTTTCGACGGATCTTCCGAATTTGCCTTTGATACATGGGAAGAGTGATGACCCTTCCCGAGACCCGCCCTGGAGAGGAGCCAGCATGTTTTCGAAAATCCTGATCGCCAACCGTGGTGAAATTGCCTGCCGTGTGATCAAGACGGCCCGAAAGATGGGTATCAAGACAGTGGCGGTTTATTCTGACGCTGATCGCCATGCGCTGCATGTGCGCATGGCCGATGAGGCCGTCCATATCGGCCCTGCGCCCGCGAACCAGTCTTATATCGTGATCGACAAGATCATGGATGCGATCCGCCAGACCGGGGCCGAAGCTGTGCATCCTGGCTATGGGTTTTTGTCCGAGAACATGAAGTTTGCCGAAGCGCTTGCGGCTGAAGGTGTCGCATTCATCGGCCCGCCTGCATCTGCAATCGAGGCAATGGGCGACAAGATCACCTCGAAGAAGCTGGCGGCAGAAGCGGGTGTCAGCACTGTGCCAGGCTATATGGGGCTGATTGCAGATGCCGATGAGGCGGTGAAGATTTCCGGTGAGATCGGCTATCCGGTGATGATCAAAGCCAGCGCGGGCGGCGGCGGCAAAGGCATGCGCATCGCGTGGAAAGAGGACGAAGTGCGCGAAGGCTTCCAGTCCTCGAAGAATGAAGCCGCCAACAGTTTCGGCGATGACCGTATTTTCATCGAGAAATTCGTCACCCAGCCGCGTCATATCGAGATTCAGGTGCTTGCAGATCAACATGGCAACTGTGTCTATCTGCATGAGCGCGAATGCTCGATCCAGCGCCGCAATCAGAAAGTGATCGAAGAAGCGCCTTCGCCCTTCCTTGATGAGGCAACACGCAAAGCGATGGGCGAGCAGGCTGTCGCATTGTCGAAGGCCGTGGGCTACACGTCGGCGGGCACAGTCGAATTCATCGTTGATGGTGAACGCAACTTCTATTTCCTTGAAATGAATACCCGCCTTCAGGTGGAACATCCGGTCACAGAGCTGATCACGGGCGTCGATCTGGTTGAACAGATGATCCGCGTTGCCGCTGGCGAGGCGCTGCCTTTCGTGCAGGATGATCTGAAAATCAACGGCTGGGCGATCGAATCGCGGCTTTATGCCGAAGACCCGTATCGCGATTTCCTGCCCTCGATCGGCCGTCTGACGCGCTACCGTCCCCCAGCAGAGGTGGCCGAGCCCGCGCGCGCTGTGCGCAATGATACCGGCGTCTATGAGGGCGGCGAGATCAGCATGTATTACGACCCCATGATTGCGAAACTGTGCACCTGGGCCCCTACGCGCGGGCAGGCGATCGAAGAAATGCGCTTGGCGCTCGATACGTTCGAGGTGGAAGGCATCGGCCACAACCTGCCTTTCTGTGCGGCGGTCATGGATCACCCGCGCTTCGTGTCCGGCGATATCACGACGGCCTTCATTGCAGAAGAATATCCCGATGGGTTCGAAGGCACGACGCTGCCGGATGCACTGATGCACCGTGTCGCCGCCAGCGCCTGTGCCATGAACCGCGTGGCCGAAATCCGCCGTGCGCGGGTCTCTGGCCGGATGGATAACCATGAACGCGTTGTCGGCACGGATTGGGTGGTGATGATGTCTGGTGAGAGCTTTGCAACACATATCAGTGCCGACCGTGAGGGCGCGACTGTGACACTGGCGGGGCAGGATTTCCGTATCACGTCTGACTGGAAACCGGGCCAGCCGCTTGCACATCTCAACGTAGATGGCACCCCATTGGTGATGAAGGTTGCGCGCATTCCCGGCGGCTACAGGCTGCGATTGCGCGGTGCAGATATGAAAGTGCATATCTTCAACCCGCGTCAGGCCGAACTCGCGCGTCTGATGCCGGAAAAACTGCCACCCGATACCTCGAAACTGCTGCTGTGCCCGATGCCCGGAATGGTCGTGTCGATCAATGTGGAAGAAGGCCAGGACGTGTTCGAAGGGCAGGCGCTTGCGACGGTCGAGGCCATGAAGATGGAGAACATTCTGCGCGCTGAACGCAAAGGCCGCGTTGCCAAGATCAATGCGGCACCAGGGGCGTCGCTGGCGGTGGATGATGTGATCATGGAATTCGAATGATGAAACGCACAACCCTGCGCCTGTTCACGATATACCTGCTGTGCTTTTTCGCCGCTTTGGTGCTTGCATGGGTGATCCTGTCGCAACTGGTCGAGGGGGTGCGCGATGGCTATTGGGTGCTGTTGTTATTGCCACCGCTGGGCGGAATGGCGCTGTTTCACGGGCTGTTCCCGCTCCTCAGCCGAATCCGTCTGGGGCTGGAATTCGTCGCCGTAGGGGGTGGGCTGGTCTATGGGGTTGGCGCGATCATGGCCGGGGTCGTCTGGCTAGGACTGCTCGATCCCGGCACGGCGCTAGTTTTCTGGCTTGCGGGGGTGTTCGGGCCGGGCTGGTGGCTGTTGTCAGGCTGGGCAGAACGGATCGGATACTACAAATGATCGTTTCATCTTGCCGCAAATACTCGCGGGGGAACCAGCCCTCTGGGGCTGGTGGGGGCGGCAGCCCCCTGAAAGATGGACTTGGCGCAAGCCGCAATCAGGCAACGGGTGGTCAGCGCCCCGAGGGCAGACGCTCCAGCACTTCCTGCCGCCGCGTCGGGAAACGATCTATCACTGCCATCAACTCCCGTCCGGACCGCACCGCGGGTCTGCGTGCTTTCACCTCGCCATCCTTGTCGATGATCGCGGTCATGAAGCCGCGCGGGCGCATCACTTGCCGCAACGGACTACGATCCTGCGGATGCGCGTCGAAGATGACCACGCCGTCCCGTGCGACAAATTCCATGTCGCGTTCGCGCAGCGCTTCCAGTTGCCGCGTGAATTGCGGGTCATCGGGTGTCTCGGCCATCACCACGATCAGCCGCCGTGTCCAGATGAATTCGCGCACATCGGTTTCGCGCGCATCCAGAAACAGGAGCACTTCGTCGGGGTTTGGTGCGGCTTCGGCCTCTGTCCCGGCCTCAACGGCAGGTTCAGTGGCGTCATGTGCTTCGGTCGCCCCAAGGGAAGCCGAGAAAATCAGTGTAAAAACAAGCGTCCAGATGCGTGTCATGCTGCCTCCTGCATGGGCTTCATATAGGCGCAATTCTTCAGAAAACACCAGTGCGGGTGTGAAAATGCAGCACCTTTGCGACA
>SKGU01000167.1 GCA_007117255.1 Natronohydrobacter sp.
GCCTGTCGGGCGCTTCCTGACTGCGCGAGGTCAGAAGGATCGGCACTTTCGCCCCCATGACCAGTCCCCCCGCGCAACAGCCCATACCCAGAACCATCAGCTTGAACAGCGCGTTGCCAGTGGTGATTTCCGGGGCCAAGATGATATCGGCATCCCCTGCCACGGGGCTGTCATAGCCCTTGAGTGCGGCCGCCTTGCGCGACAGGATCAGGTCCATCGCAATCGGCCCGACCACATCGGCTTGCGGCAGATGCTCTTGTGCCCATGCGGCGATCTGTGCGGTTTCCAGCGTGTTGGGAATGCTTGGGATCGGCGTTTCATTGGCTCCCAGCAGTGCCGCCTTCGGGCGCGCGACCCCAAGCCGTTGCGACAGCCAGACAGCATGGCTCAGGCAGGCCTGACGGGTTTCGATATCGGGGGTTGCGTTCAGCGCGGCATCGGTCAGCAAAAGTGGTCTGTCAGAACCGGGGGCGGTGATGTGGAAGATATGGCCGCAGCGCGTCGTGCCATCGCGCAAGCCCGCGCGCGAGGGCAGCAGCCCTTGCAGAAACGCCGCCGTGTGGATCTGGCCTTTCATGATCGCATCTGCCTCGCCCTGACGCGCCAGTTCGGCGGCCTTTTCGCTGGCCTCGGCATGGGGGGCGTGGATCAGGCGAAAGGGCGTGATATCATAGCCGATCTCTTCCGCCGCAGCGCGAATGCCGGTCTCATCACCGATCAATATGGGTTCGGCAAGCCCCGCCTCAGCGGCTTCGCGTATGCCTGCAAGCGGATTGGCGGCGTCCGCCCCGACCAGTGCCATGCGCGGAACAGGCAAGCTGCGGGCCTGTGCCATCAGCGCCGCCGGGGCTTGAGGGTCGGTATCGGACAGAAACGGATAAGGGTTTGTCATGGGAAGACCTTCTCGCTTTGCATGGAAAAAGGGCACGCCCACCGCGAGGGCGGAGCGCGAGGCTTACGGGACGAGGCGCATGCGGCCTGTTTGGCTCAGAGCGCGCCCCAGAGGCTGCGAAGCAGTCCAAGCCCGGACAGCGCGATCAGCAACATCAGCGTGAAGCGCTTGAAATCCTGCGGATTGGCCGAGGTGAAGCGCCGCCCCCCGACCCAGAGGCCAAGGGCCATCAGCGGGGCCATCAGCGCCAGCAATATGACGCTTTGCGCGTCAAGCAGCCCTGCCCACCACAGCGACGGCAGCGCGATCAGGCAAAGCAGCGTCAGATAGGCAATCAGCGTTGCGCGAAAAACCGGGGCCGCGATGGGCTGTGCGGCCAGATAGACGGCAATCGGCAAGCCCCCGGCAGCGGCCCCATTGGCAAGGCCAGAGGCTGCACCCGCGACCAGATTACCCGATGTGCCGATCTCGCGACCGAACTGGACCCCGCGTGCCATGGCGATGCAGATTACCAGCACCATCGCGGAAATCGCCATGCGGGCGATATCCTCGCCCATCCGCGCAATCAGAACGAAGCTGAAGGGCATGACAACCGCCGCACCTGCCAGCATGCCGGTCATCCGTCGCCAGTCGACCTGCGCCACAACCCCGCGCGCCTGCCCGAAGCTGAGCACGATTTCACACAGTACCAGCGTGGCGACAAACGGCACCGGATCTGTGACCAGTGCCGCCGATGTCACAACCAGCGCCGAGAAGCCGAAGCCCGAATACCCGCGCACCCAGGCCGCTCCGAGAATGCAGATGGCGAGATACGCCATCTGCCAAAGTTCCAGGCCAAGAGGCGCGGACATCTGCGCAATCAGACAGTTTGCGGGCGCATGTCTTCGCGGCTGACACCTGCCACCGCAACAGGGGCTTTCATCGCATCACGGCGGAACGGATCGCCCAGTTCCTGGTTGATCATCGCCTCGATCAGCGTGGTCTTGCCATGCTTCATCTGATCCTCGATCGCCTTGTGCAGCGCGGCGGTCAACTCTTCCATGGTGCGCGCCTGCACGCCCTGCAAGCCACAAGCCTGCGCGATGCCTGCGTAGCTGACGCCTTCGTCCAGTTCGGTGCCGACGAAATTATCGTCATACCAGAGCGTCGAGTTACGCTTTTCCGCGCCCCACTGGTAGTTGCGGAACACGATCATGGTGATGCCGGGCCATTCCGAGCGGCCAATCGCGGTCAGTTCCGTCACAGCGATGCCGAAAGCGCCATCGCCTGCGAAGCCTACAACCGGCACATCCGGGCAACCGATCTTCGCACCAATGATCGCGGGCAAGCCATAGCCACAGGGGCCGAACAGGCCGGGGGCCAGGTATTTGCGGCCAGCCTCAAAGCTCGGATAGGCGTTGCCGATAGCGCAGTTATTGCCGATATCGGACGAAATGATTGCCTCTTTCGGCAGCGCGGATTGAATTGCGCGCCAGGCCATGCGGGGCGACATCCAGTCAGGCTTGGCCGCGCGGGCACGCTCATTCCATGTGGTGCCGGGATCGTCCTGCTCGTGATCCATGCTTGAGAGTTGTTGTGCCCAGGCCGATTTGCGCTGTGCGATCTCTGCTTTGCGCGCCTCGCGGTTCACATCGCCAGCCGTGTCGGACAGCCGGGCCAGAATGCCTTCGGCGGTTTTCTTCGCGTCGCCCACGATCC
>SKGU01000257.1 GCA_007117255.1 Natronohydrobacter sp.
CGCAATGTTGTGATGATCATGACCTCGAATGCGGGGGCGGCGGAGCAGGCGAAAGCGGCCATCGGTTTTGGACGCGACCGGCGCGAGGGCGAGGATACAGCCGCAATCGAGCGGACCTTCACCCCCGAATTTCGCAACCGTCTGGATGCCGTGATCAGCTTCGGTGCCTTGCCGCGCGAAGTCATCATGCAGGTGGTCGAGAAATTTGTGTTGCAGCTTGAAGCGCAGCTTATGGATCGCAATGTGACCATTGACCTGAGCGAGGAAGCGGCAGCTTGGCTGGCAGAAAAAGGCTATGATGACCGGATGGGTGCACGGCCTCTGGCGCGTGTCATTCAGGAACACATCAAGAAGCCGCTGGCAGAGGAGCTTCTGTTCGGCAAGCTGTCCAAGGGCGGTGTCGTGCATGTCCGCGTTCGCGATGGCGCAATCGCGCTGATCGTGGAAGGTCCGGATGCCAAGCAGATCACGGGGAACAACCCGCCATTGCTGACTGCGGACTGATCGCGCGTTGCGACTGTCTGAAAGACAATCAAAGTGCCCGGAACCCCTTGTTCCGGGCACTGTCATATTCTGGATGATGAGGGCGGTATGCTGATCCCGATTCGCGACCACAACCCGTCCAGCCAGCGGGCCTATGTGACCTATGCGCTTCTGGCCGCGAATGTGATCATCTTCTTTCTGTATTTCCCTTTGTTTTCAGATGACTACGCATTGATGCGGTTTTTCCAGCAATGGGGCATGCTGCCTGCACGGCTGAGCGCGGGGCAGGGCTATGAGACGTTGATTTCGCATCAGTTTCTGCATGGCGATCTGCTGCATCTGGGGGCGAATCTGCTGTTTCTGTGGATCTTCGGTGACAATCTGGAAGAGTTGTGGGGGCATTGGAAGTTTCTTGCCTTCTACCTGATCTGCGGTTTGGCGGCTGCGGGGTTGCAATATGCAACCGAGCCGCAATCGATGATCCCGATGGTGGGCGCATCCGGCGCGATTGCCGGAGTACTGGGCGGCTATTTTCTGTTCTATCCGCGCGCGCGGGTCGATATGTTTCTGTTTCTTATCGTTATTTTCCGGATCATTCCGATTCCCGCATGGTTGGTGCTGGGCAGTTGGTTCGTGCTGCAGCTTCTGGGTGGGTTGGGCGCGTCGCCTGAAGGCGATGGCGTGGCCTATTGGGCGCATGCAGGTGGCTTTATTGCGGGGCTGGTGTTGTGCCTGCCGCTATGGCTGCGCAAGGGCGGGCCGCGCTATTGGCGTGCCTGTGACGGCCACCCGCCCCACGGCGAAGCGCAATACCGCTATGTGAAAACCAGTGTCCCGGTTGCTGGACGGGCAATGCGATCGCGCCCCAACCCGTGGCGGAAATGACTGTATCCCCCTGATCCGCAAGGATGTTTGCGGCCAAACGGTGCTTTGTCTGATCCGCTGGCTCCCGCGGTGGTGACTGCAAGGCGGACGAACCCGTTCAGGTGTTGCAGAACGGGTTCGACAATTGGACGCCCGCGCGCAAGCGCGGCACGTTTGCGCGCTGAGATCTAAAGCGCGATCGTCCACGGGCGCAGGGTTATCCCGTCTTCATTCGCTGCCCTGAGCAAATTTCCGGTCTGAAATATCATCTGGCATTGGCGTGGTGTGTCTGGCCCTACGCGGCAGAAGCGATCATTCTCGATGGTCCATGTTCCTGGCGTATCGGTCCAGGATCCATCCTTGGCGCGTGCGCTCCATGTCCCGTCTTCATTGATCGTGAACAGCCAGTCCCCCGCATCATGTGTGTCGCCGATGAACACGGAGCGGATTTGTGCGCCGTCGAGTTGTTGCGCGCCAAGTTGCATCAGTTCTGTGCTTGTGGTTGCGGCCGAGACTGCGCCGCGATCTACTGTAGTTGCTGCATCGGATACTGTCGTCTGACAGCCTGCTAGCACTGTGGCGGAAACTGCAACGGCACCAATGATCGCGTAAGGTCCAGATAGATACATTTTGTCGTGTCCTCTCTTTTGATGGTTTGGACGGGTTCAAAACGCATTTTTCCAAAAATCTGTCGTGTCTCCTCGTGGGAATGGGCGGATTTCTCGCTATGCGCAGCGCGCATCGAGGGTGACAACGCAGCCTTCGTGAGTCAAGGGTAGAGAAAAATAGTCATATGCGGTTCTGTGCTGGGCCGCGCAGCACGCATTATCACGGCAACCGCAGTGCAGGCGCGCTACTCCAGCGGCACCACGCAATCGCAGATGCGCAACCGCACGCGCGCGCCCACGTCGATCATGGCACCTGCGCCAGAAATGACCAGCATGCAGCGCTCGCCCTCCTGCACCCAGTATAACTGGTCATGGCCGCGGAATTCACGCCCCACCACCGAGGCCGGGCCATTCGGGTCCGGCTCCAGCATGATCTGTTCGGGGCGCACGGATAGCGATACAGCCCCGTTTGCTGCGCGTGACAGGGGCAGAGTGCCGAAGTCGGTTTTAACCTCCATCCCTGATGCTGTGCCTGACAGGATGTTCGAGCGCCCCATGAAAGAGGCGACAAAGCTGGATGTCGGGTTGCGGTAAATCTCGTCCGGGGTGCCGATCTGCAACACGCGCCCCC
>SKGU01000234.1 GCA_007117255.1 Natronohydrobacter sp.
ACGCGCCATGACGGCCGCCGCCGCCTGATCGCCCGGCTTGGGGCAGAGGCCGAAGATGGCATTGACGCCTTTCTGGCGCAGGCCCTGAGCTATGAGACATTGGAAACCCCCAGCCTGACCGGATTTCTCGCATGGTTGGAGCATGGCGATGTGCAGATCAAACGCCAACTGGATTCGGCAGGCGGGCGGTTGCGGGTGATGACTGTGCATGGCGCGAAGGGGCTGGAAGCGCCCGTGGTCATTCTGCCCGATACGGCGGATCGCAGCGCGCGCGAGAGCGCTCAGGTTTTCCCGATGGGCCGCACTCACGGCTGGCGCGGCGCGCGCGCTGACACGCCTGTCGCCTTGCAAGACAGTGTCGAAGCCGAGGCCGCCTTGCGCGAGGAAGAGGATGCGCGGCTTCTCTATGTGGCCATGACGCGGGCTGAAAGCTGGTTGATTGTGGCCGCTTCAGGTCATGTGAAATCGGCGGAATGCTGGTATAATCGTATGGCCGACGCCATGGCGCATATGGGTGCTGTGGCTTGTGATACGCCGACTGGCACGGGGCTGCGGTATCAGCATATGGACTGGCCCGCATCTGTAGCAGATTCCGGGACCTCTGCAGGCTCGGCCATAGCGGAAGTGCTGGGCTATCTGTGGCAACCGGCAGCAGTGCCCATAGCCGCGCCACAAATCCTGTCGCCCTCGCGTCTGGGTGGGGCGAAAGCGCTGCCGGGGGAACAGGGGCAAAGCGCGGAGGAAGCGCTGACACGCGGCACGCAGTTGCACTTGTTGCTGGAACATTTCCCGCTCTGGCCGCAGGTGGAATGGTCAGCGCTTGCGCGCAGCCTTCTGGCGAGCAGCGAAGCCGGCGTGCCACTGGATCTGGATGCACTGGTTTCGGATGCTGCGCGGGTGATCAGCGCGCCTGACTTGGCCCATCTCTTTGCACACGGAACTCTGGCAGAAGTCGAGATCACGGCAGAGATGTTTGGTCAGCCCCTGTTCGGCGTGATTGACCGACTTGTCGTGGGCGCGGATCATGTGCTGGCAGTGGACTACAAATCGAACCGGCTTGTGCCCGCACGCACAGAGGATGTGCCGGAAGGGCTGCTGCGTCAGATGGCGGCGTATCGCGCTGCATTGAGGCAGGTTTTTACCGGCAAGACCATTCGTATGGCGTTGTTGTGGACGGCAACTGCTGAATTGATGGAACTGCCGAATGATTGCCTCGATGCGGCCCTGTCACGAGCAGAGCTTGAATCCCGTGCGGAGCGGGCATAGGTATTTGCGCACAGATCAAAAATTGGAGGGGCCCATGCCCACAGTCGCTGTTACCGATGCCACCTTTGATGCCGAAGTGCGCCAGTCCGACATTCCTGTTGTCGTCGATTTCTGGGCCGAATGGTGCGGCCCTTGCAAGCAGATCGGCCCCGCTCTGGAAGAGCTGTCGGCCGAATTTGACGGGCGCGTGAAGATCGCCAAGGTCAATGTGGATGATAACCCGAATACGGCCGCTTCCATGGGTATTCGCGGCATTCCGGCGCTGTTTATGTTCAAGGATGGTCAGGTTGTGTCCAACAAGGTTGGCGCTGCCCCGAAATCCGCGCTGCATAGCTGGATCAGCGAATCGGTGTGATCGAAACGGGCGTGCCACTGGCGCGTTTTCCTGATGTCACTCCCGGCGGAGAGATGCGCCTCCGGCGGGAGTATTTTTGGCAAGATGAAGAGGCTGCGATGAGTGAGTTTCCCGGCTGGCATGGCACGACAATTCTGGCAGTGCGGCGCGGGGGCGAGGTGGTCGTGGCCGGTGACGGTCAGGTGTCATTGGGCCAGACCGTTATCAAAGGGTCTGCGCGCAAGGTGCGCAGGCTGTCGCCTGGTGGCTATGACGTTGTGGCTGGCTTTGCCGGTTCGACTGCGGACGCGTTCACGCTGTTGGAACGGCTTGAGGCGAAGCTGGAAGCGACACCGGGGCAATTGGCGCGTGCGTCGGTGGAGCTTGCCAAGGATTGGCGCACGGACAAATATCTGCAAAAGCTTGAAGCCATGCTGATCGTCACCGATGGGCGCGATTTGTTCGTGATTACCGGAGTAGGTGATGTGCTGGAGCCTGAACATGACGCTGCCGCCATCGGGTCGGGCGGGAATTATGCCCTGGCGGCAGCGCGGGGGTTGATGGAAACCGATTTGAGCGCGGAAGATGTCGCGCGCCGCGCCATGGCGATTGCGGCGGATATTTGTGTTTACACCAATGGCAATCTGACTGTGGAGAGTATTCGCGCATGACCGACCTGACCCCCCGCGAGATTGTCAGCGAGCTTGATCGTTTCATCATCGGCCAGAAGGACGCCAAGCGCGCGGTGGCTGTGGCCCTGCGCAACCGTTGGCGGCGCAAGCAACTGCCTGCCGATTTGCAGGAAGAGGTCTATCCCAAGAATATCCTGATGATCGGCCCGACAGGGGTAGGCAAGACCGAGATCAGCCGCCGTCTGGCCAGGCTGGCGCGCGCGCCGTTTCTGAAGGTGGAAGCCACGAAATTCACCGAAGTGGGCTATGTCGGGCGCGATGTGGAACAGATCATCCGTGATCTGCTGGACA
>SKGU01000203.1 GCA_007117255.1 Natronohydrobacter sp.
TGCGTATGACCTCTGTGCGCAGGCGCACGCTGGAAATCCTGTTGCAGGCGCATGGGGCGCTTGGTGCCTATGATGTGCTGGAACGGCTGGCTGCCGAAGGCTTTGGCACGCAGCCCCCGGTTGCTTACAGGGCGCTGAATTTTCTGGTCGAGCATGGTCTGGCGCACCGCATCCGGCGGCTGAATGCCTTTACCGCCTGTTCGCATCCGGGGCAGGAGCACCGCGCAGCCTTTCTGATCTGCGAAAGCTGCGACAGCGTGACCGAAGCTGATGCAAGTGCTGTTAGCGCAGCGCTCGATGCCGCAGCCGATGCCACGGGTTTTGCACTTTCGCGCGCAACCATCGAGGCGGTGGGTCTGTGCCGTCTGTGTCAGGGCCGCGCCGCATGAGTCTGATAGTCGCCGAGGGTCTGAGCGTCAGCTATGGCGGGCGGCGCGTTCTGACGGGTATCGATTTTCAGATCGACCGTGGAGAGATCGTCACTATCGTCGGTCCCAACGGCTCTGGCAAAACCAGTTTTCTGCGCGCGCTTCTGGGCGTTGTCGCGCCAACCCATGGCCGTGTAACGCGCGCGCGCGGATTGCGCATCGGCTATGTTCCGCAAAGGTTGCATATGGACCCCGGCCTGCCGCTGCCGGTTTCGCGCTTCCTGTCCTTGCCCCGCCGTCAGAGCAGGCAGGCGATTGCAGATGTGCTGGCCCGTGTGGGGGTGCCTGATGTCGCAAGTCAGGATATGGCCACGCTGTCGGGCGGGCAGTTTCAGCGCGTGCTTCTGGCGCGCGCGCTGCTGACGCGGCCTGATATCCTGATGCTGGATGAACCGACCGCCGGGCTGGACCAGCCCGGTGTTGCGGCCTTCTATCGCCTGATTGAAGATGTGCGCCGTGATATGGGCTGTGCCGTGCTGTCGGTCAGCCATGATCTGCATGTGGTGATGAGCGCGTCCGACCGGGTGGTGTGCATCAACGGCCATATATGCTGCGAAGGCGCGCCCCATATCGTGCGCGAAGCGCCGGAATATCGCGCGCTGTTCGGGCTTGGCACTGGCGGCGCGCTGGCGCTGTATCAGCACAGCCATGACCATGTGCATGATGAGAATTGCGACCACACCGCTGACCACGCCCCAGACAAGGAACATGCTGACCATGCTGGATGATTTCATGCTGCGCGCCACATTGGCCGGGCTGGCGGTGGCCATTGCAACCGGGCCCTTGGGCTGTTTTGTGGTCTGGCGGCGCATGGCTTATTTCGGCGATGCGACAGCCCATGCCGCGATTCTGGGCGTGGCGCTGGCGCTTGGCTTTCAGATCAGCATTTTCATTGGCACGATGGTCGTGGCGCTGATGATGGCGATGATCGTGGCCACTTTGGCCGGGCGCGGCTGGGCCATGGATACGACGCTTGGGGTGCTGGCGCATTCGGCGCTGGCCTTCGGTCTGGTCGCGGTGTCCTTTCTGCCTGCCGTGCGGGTGGACCTGTCGGCCTATCTGTTCGGCGATATTCTGGCCGTGTCGCGCTTTGACCTTGCGGTGATCGTGGGGGGATCAGGGTTGGTGTTGGGGTTGATCCTGTGGCGCTGGAATGCCCTTCTCACAGCCACGCTGAACGAGGATCTGGCCCATGCTGCCGGTTTGAACCCGGCGCGCGAACGCATGGTGCTGACACTCGCGCTGGCAGTGGTGGTCGCCGTCGCGCTGAAGATCGTCGGCGCGCTTTTGATCGCGGCGCTGCTGATCATCCCGGCAGCGGCGGCGCGTAATCTGGCACGATCGCCCGAAGCGATGGCGCTTGGTGCGGTCGTGATTGGCTGTGTGTCGGTCTGGGGCGGCTTGCAACTGTCACTGGCGCAGGACACGCCTTCCGGGCCGTCTATCGTTGTCATGGCCGCGGTGATTTTCCTGCTTGCGACCCTTGGAGCGGGGCTGCTTCAGAAGCGGTCGGCGCGGTAGGGCGCCATATCCAGTTCCGGCGCGCGGCCCGCGACGATCGCGGCCACAAGTCGGGCTGTGATTGGGGCCAGCGTCAGGCCCAAATGGCCATGGCCGAAAGCATGGATCACCTCTGGCCCTGCGCGCGAAGGGCCAATCACCGGGCGCGAGTCGGGCAGGGACGGGCGACAGCCCATCCAGACCCGGTCGGGCTTTCCCAGGTCAGGCAGAATGGCGCGTGCGCCACGTTCCAATACCTTCCAACGGTGTGGCGAGGCCGGCGCGTTCAGCCCGCCAAGCTCGACCGTACCGGCAATGCGCAATCGGCCCGCCATCGGGCAGAAGTAGAAGCCGCGCGACACTGGTGTCATTTGCCGGATCAGGCGCGGGGTGGGGGTGTCGTACTCCAGATGATAGCCGCGCTCTGTGTCCAGCGGTACTTTGTCACCTGCCTGCGCAGCAAGATTACGCGACCATGCGCCCGCCGCCAGCACGACGCGGCGCGCGCGCAACTGTACATCCGGCCCGTTCAGCGTCACGCGGCCCGGCGCGCGCGTCAGTCTTGTGATTTGCCCCGTGATCCGCCGCACACCTGCCCGCGCAACCGCCGCGCGCAGCAACCGCAACA
>SKGU01000040.1 GCA_007117255.1 Natronohydrobacter sp.
GGGCACTTCACAGCAGAGCGTCACGTCGGGTTCGAGGCAGCGGCATGGTATTGGCATTTTGTCGATGTCGTGTGGTTGTTCCTGTTCTTCGCGGTCTATATCTGGGGCATGTAATCCCGGACCGGACGCCGCTGTCACAAGACAAAGTGCAAGCGCGCATCTTTCGGGATGCGCGTTTTGCGTTTCACGATGAAAAGGGTCGCGATGTTTCGGCGCATGATCATTCCTTTGCTGTTCGGTCTGGTTGGGACCGCGATTCTCGTGTCGCTTGGACTGTGGCAGCTTGACCGCGCGGATCAGAAAGCCGCTCTTATCACTGAGATGGAAGCCCGTATCTTTGATCGCCCGGTATCCCTGCCCGACGCACCGGAACCCGACGCGCATCGCTACCTGCCCGTGAATACCGAGGGGCGCTACCTGCCGGAGCATGTGTTTGTCCTGTCGGCGCAAAAGGCGCAGGGGCCGGGCTTTCATCTGGTTCAGGCCTTCGAGACCGAAGACGGCCGGCGCATTTTGGTCGAGCGCGGGTATTTGCCCGAAGCCGCGCGCGCTTCTCTTTCATTGGATGAGGGGGAGGTGGCACAGCTTGCAGGCAACCTGCATTGGCCGCGCGATATCAACCAGCATACACCGGGCTATGACGCAGATCGGAATCTGCTCTTCGGGCGCGACGTGGCTGAGATGGCGGCCCTGCTGAATACCGAAGAAACGCTTCTGGTGCTGCGCGCTTCCCAACCTGCTGATGAGATCATCACACCGGTCCCGGTCTACCAGGTCTCGATCCCTGATCCGCATCTTGGCTACGCGATTCAGTGGTTTTTGATGGCTTTGGCGTGGTCGGGGATGACAGTTTTCTTTCTGTGGCGTATCAGGGCGCAACGCGATTAGGGAAGAAGCGCAAGATGCAGTATATCTCGACACGGGGCGCGGCTCCGGTGCTGGACTTTGAAGCCACCATGCTGACCGGGCTGGCCCGCGATGGCGGGCTGTATCTGCCTGCGCATGTGCCGCCCATGACGCAGGGCGAAATCGCGGCACTTGCGGGGCTGAGCTATGAAGATCAGGCTTACACGATCATGCGTCCCTTTGTCGGAAACACGTTTGACGATGAAGAATTCCGCGCGCTGATCGCCAAAGCCTATGCAGGCTTTGGCCATCCTGCCCGCGCGCCGTTGAAACAGCTTGCTGACAATCATTTCCTGCTGGAACTGTTTCACGGGCCGACACTGGCCTTCAAGGATTTCGCCATGCAGTTGATCGGGCAACTGTTTCAGGCGGCCCTTGCGCGGTCGGGGGATCGTGTTACGATTGTAGGGGCGACATCTGGCGATACAGGGTCCGCCGCGATCGAGGCGTTTCGCGGGCTGGACAATGTGGATGTGTTCATTCTCTATCCGCATGGCCGCGTGTCCGAAGTCCAGCGCCGCCAGATGACCACCCCTTCGGAAGCAAATGTACATGCCTTGGCGATTGATGGCGATTTCGACACCTGTCAGGCGCTGGTCAAGGATATGTTCAATGACTTCGCCTTCCGCGACGAAGTGCGTCTGGCTGGCGTCAATTCGATCAACTGGGCGCGCGTTCTGGCGCAGGTGGTTTATTACTTCTCAGCGGCGGTCAGCTTGGGCGCGCCACATCGTCCGGTCAGCTTTACTGTGCCCACGGGCAATTTTGGGGATATTTTCGCAGGCTATATCGCCCGTGCCATGGGGCTGCCGATTGAGAAGCTGATCGTGGCGACCAATCACAACGATATTCTGCACCGTGCGCTGAGTTCGGGTGGCTATGTGACGGACGGGGTCAAGCCCTCGATCAGCCCGTCAATGGATATTCAGGTCAGCTCGAATTTCGAGCGTGCGTTGTTCGATGCCTATGGGCGCGATGGCGCCGCCGTGGCGCACTCCATGGACGAGTTGAAATCGGCAGGCGGGTTTCATATCAGCCAAGGTGCGCTGGAATTTCTGCGTGAGGCATTCGCGTCAGGGCGCGCATCGGAAGAGGAAACCTCGGCCACTATTGCCCGCACCGCTTTGGCCACGGGCGAAACACTGTGCCCGCATTCGGCTGTTGGCGTGCATGTGGCAGAAACCTTCTTGTCGGCGACACCCATGGTGACATTGGCTACAGCCCATCCGGCGAAATTCCCTGATGCGGTCGAGGCTGCAACGGGCAAGCGCCCGCCCTTGCCGGAACGCATGGCGGACCTGTTCGAGCGCCCGGAGCGCGTGACGCGCCTGGCCAATGACCTCTCGACGCTGGAAGCGCATATCAAAGGCCATATCCGCACATGAGTGTTCAAATCACGACTTTGCCCAATGGGTTCCGTATCGTCACCGAAGCGATGCCGGGGCTGGAATCGGCTTCGGTTGGTATCTGGATCGAAGCCGGCGCGCGGCATGAACAGTCCGAACAAAACGGTGTAGCGCATTTCCTGGAACATATGGCGTTCAAGGGAACGGCGCGGCGCACGGCCTTGCAAATCGCCGAAGAGATCGAGGATGTTGGCGGCTACATCAATGCCTATACCTCGCGCGAGATGACGGCTTATTATGCGCGTATCCTGAAACCCGATGTGCCGCTGGCGCTGGATGTTCTGGCTGATATCGTGCTGAATCCGGCCTTTGAAGCCCGCGAAATCGAAGTCGAGCGCGGCGTGATCCTACAGGAGATCGGTCAGGCGCTGGATACGCCGGATGATATCATTTTCGACTGGCTGCAGGAAACGGCCTATCCCAGCCAGCCCATCGGACGCTCCATTCTTGGCCCCAGCGCGCAAGTCTCCAGCTTCACCGAAGGGGACTTGAAGCGCTTTGTGGGCGATCATTACGGGCCGGGGCAGATGATCCTGGCGGCCGCCGGGGCCGTCGATCATGATGCGCTTGTGCGTCTGGCAGAACCGCTTTTCGCGCATCTGTCGCCCAAACCCGCGCGCCCCGTGGATGCCGCGCGCTTCCACAATGGCGAACGGCGCGAGGACCGGATGCTGGAACAGGCACATTTCGCCTTTGCCATTGAGGCACCGGATTACTGCTCAGAGGCGTTCTATGCCTCGCAGGTGTTTGCGGGGGCTTTGGGCGGGGGTATGTCATCGCGGCTGTTTCAGCGTCTGCGCGAAGATCGGGGGCTGTGCTACACGGTATTTGCGCAATCAGGCGCCTATTCCGACACGGGCATGATCACCATTTACGCAGGCACCGGTGGCGAGGAACTGGGCGATCTGGCACGGCTGACGATGGATGAATTGAAGCGCGCGGCCGAAGATATGTCACAAGCCGAGATTTCGCGTGCACAGGCGCAGATGAAAGCGGGCCTGCTGATGGGGCTCGAAAGCCCGTCAGCGCGTGCTGAACGGCTGGCCAAACTGCTGTCGATCTGGGGGCGTGTGCCGGATATCTCTGAGGCGATTGCCAGGATCGACGCCGTGACGGTTGAGGCCACCCGTGACCATGCGCGCGATCTACTGACACAAAGCCGCATGGCGCTGGCGCTCTATGGGCCGATCACACGCGCGCCGCGTCTGCTGGAACTTAGCGAAAGGCTTGCGGCCTGATGCTGGGTTTGCGCGGCAAGCTGCGGCTTGAGACGCAGAGGTTGTTTCTGCGCTTGCCTCAGCATGCCGATTATCGTCAGTGGTCAGAGTTGCGGCGGCAATCGTCGGGCTTTCTGACACCATGGGAGCCGACATGGTCGGATGATCATCTGACGCGACGCGCATTTACCAATCGCGTCAGTTGGGCCACGCGATGTCACAAGACAGATTCGGCACTGCCTTTGTTTATCTTTCGCCGAGATGACGGGCTGCTGGTGGGCGCGATCACCCTCGACAATATCCGCCGTGGCCCTGCACAGGCCGGCACGCTGGGGTATTGGGTCGGTGCAGCATATACGCGACAAGGCTACATGCGCGAAGCTATTGGTGCAGTGGTGCATCATGCTTTTGGCGCAATGGACTTGTCGCGGATCGAAGCGGCCTGCCTGCCCGAAAACGAAGCCTCTCGCGGGCTGCTGGAGCGATCTGGCTTCAAGTATGAAGGCGTTGCGCAAAGCTACCTGCAGATCAACGGGCGCTGGCGAAACCATGTGCTCTATGCCAATCTGCGCTATGACCGCCGTGGGCGCACGGATGCGGGGTTGTAAGGGAACAGGCGCATGTGCCGCCCCTCACCCATTTATCCACCCGCGCGGTGCACGCGCCTGTTCCCCGATGGACCGGAGCAAGACATTATGCTGAATGACTGCGACAGTGATTTTCTGACCCGACTGGCCGCATCTTTGCCAGAGGGCCGCATTCAGCCCGCTGACCCGCGCTATCTGGAAGAACCGCGCGGCCGCTGGACGGGCAGGGCGGGCGCTGTCGCCTGTCCGCGCACAACCACCGAAGTGTCCGAGATCCTGCGCGCCTGTCATGCTGCAAGGATCGGTGTTGTGCCGTTCGGGGGGGGCACCGGATTGGTCGGGGGGCAGGTCGCGGTGTCTGGGGCCGTGCCGTTGATCCTGTCGCTAGAAAAGATGCAGGCGATCCGATCCGTTCATGCCAGCGAGAATGTGCTGATCGCGGAAGCCGGCGCCGTTCTGGCAGATGTTCAGGCCGCTGCGGATCAGGCCGGGCGACTGTTTCCGCTGTCGCTTGCGTCAGAAGGATCAGCGCGGATCGGCGGGTTGCTTGCGACGAATGCGGGCGGGGTGAATGTGTTGCGTTACGGCAATGCACGCGATCTGGTGCTGGGGCTGGAGGGCGTGCTGCCGGACGGGCGGATATGGAACGGGCTGAAGCGGCTGCGCAAGGACAATACGGGCTATGATCTGCGCCATCTGCTGATCGGGTCCGAGGGCACTTTGGGCGTGATCACTGCCGCCAGCCTGCGCCTTGTCGCGCGGCCTGTGGGGCAGGGCGCGGCCCTGATGGTGGTGGACAGCCCGGACGCGGCTTTGCAGCTTCTGGCGCTTGCGCAAGCGCGGCTGGGCGATGCGGTTTCGGCCTTCGAGCTGATCGGGGGCACGGGACTGGCCTTTCTGGCCGAGACCATGCCGCAGGTGCGCCAGCCGTTCACTGACCGCCCCGATTGGATGGTTCTGATTGATCTGGGCCTGCCGGACGGGCTGGCGCCGGAGGCGGCGCTGGAAGGTCTGTTCGCGGCGGGTTTCGAGGCAGGTCTGGTGCGCGATGGTGTCATCGCGGCCAATCTTGCACAACGTGCCGAATTCTGGGCTTTGCGCGAATCCATCCCCGAAGCCAATCGCAAGATCGGCGCGATTTCCAGTCACGACATCTCGCTACCCTTGTCCGAAGTGCCGCGATTCATTGCCGAGGCCGGGCCAAGGCTTGCTCGGATCAACACCTACCGGATCAACTGCTTTGGCCATCTGGGTGACGGCAATCTGCATTACAATGTCTTTCCCGTGCCTGGACGCGCGCGCGCGGATCATCAGTCAGAGCGCGATGTGATCAAGGCTTGCGTGCATGATTTGGTGCATGAGATGGGCGGGTCGGTCAGTGCCGAACATGGCATCGGACGGCTGAAAACGGGTGATCTGCTGAAATATGGCGACCCGGCAAAACTGGCCGCGATGCGCGCGATCAAGCACGCGCTCGACCCGCATGGCATCATGAATCCCGGCGCTGTTCTAGCCGATGGTGAAATGCAGGGCGAATAGCACGGCCGCGCCACCGAAAATGGTCAGTGTCGCGTTGCGCGTGGCCAGACTGATCACGACAGTCGCCACTGCCGCGCCCATGCGCACCGGGTCAAGCGTGCCGTCCGTGGCCTGCGGGAACAGGATCAGCGGGGTGATCATGCCTGGCATGACGGCGACGGCCGTATAGCGCAAATGGCGCAGCACCCATTCGGGCAGATCGCGATTGCCGACAATACCAAGGAAAGACAGCCGCAACAGGTAAGAGCCAAGGCCCAGCCCGATGATCACGGTCCAGATCTGTGCGTCAGTGAAACTCATTGCTTCCTCCGCGCGGCCATGCGGCGCTCGACTTCGGCCCCGGTGATCATGGCCAGCAGCGCCGCGACCAGAAGCCCAAGATTGAAGGGTAGAAACGCAAAGACCAGCACACCGATGATCGAGGCCATGGCCGCTGCAACATGCGCGAATGTGCGCAGCATCGGCACGATCAGCGCCAGAAATGTGATCGGTACTGCAAAATCGATGGGCAGATCTGATGGAATGGCGGTGCCCAGCACTGCGCCGCCCCAGGTGGCCAGATACCACAGTGGGCAGATGGGCGTGACAACGCCCATGTAATAGCTGAGCTTTTGCGCATGGGTCATGCCGGGTGTCTGATCATATTTCAGGATCGAGGCGGCATAGGTCTGATCCACCATGAAATACGAGATCACACCGCGCTTCCACCATGATATCTTGCCCAGATGCGGCGCGAGTGAAGCCGAATACATCGCCATGCGCAGGTTGACCGCCAGTGAGGCCGCAAGCACGATCAGCACAGGCGCATTCTCCTGCATCATCTGTACGGCCACGAATTGCGCAGCGCCCGCAATCACCAGCACGGAAAAGCCCATCACCTGCGCAACATTCAGCCCGGCTTCCGTTGCCACCACACCAAAGACTGCACCAAAGGGCACGATGACCAGAATGAACGGCGTACCATCGCGGAAACCCTGCCAGAACTCGCGGGATAGAGCCATGATGTCTTGCGCCTTTCTTGTATATCTGTCCCGCTTTGGGTGCCATGCGCGCATGCACATCGCATGTCGGCAGTCAGAATGGTATTACACAGGTGAAAGGTCTAGCGCCGTGCGCAAGGCGCTGCAAGGGTCGAGCTATCGCGAAAACACGCCCGAAACGCGCCCCAGCAACATGAAGGCGCGCGCGGATCGGGTATCGGCCAGCGCGGTGATCTGGTTGTCATCTGCCAGCGGTTCGAAACTGACAAAGACGCGGTCAAACTCGCGCAGGAACAGATGAACAGCAGCGCGGAATTCCGGGTCAGAGCGCATTCGCCCGGAGGTTATGGCAAGGCAGGAGCGATCTCTAATCCCGCCCAAGGGGGCGACCAAAGCGCCGCGCGCACCTTGCGCGAACGCGCGCCAGAACTCGACCCGCGCGCGTTCAGGGCGCAGGTCATCCATATAGATGCCTTCTTGAGCAAGCCGTGTCAGCACGTCCTGTGCAGCCCGGATCAGCGGTGACATGCGCGGGTTCGCAAGAGCAAGGCGCATTGCGGCAAATCCGGCAGTGTCGTCTTCGGTCTCAGGGAAATTCAGCGCGCGGATTACGTCTTCGACGTCGGGCAATGTATCGCTTGATGGTGCATTGGCATCGATAAACAGCTGCGGCTGATCGGGTAGCAAGGCGGGCGCATCCGTTTGGGTTTGCGGGCGGGCGCGCTGCGAAAAAAACATCACGAGTTCATTTTCGGCTTCGGCCTTTGCTGCCTTCAGATCGTCGAGCGCGTCTTGCCCTGATTGCTGTTTGGGGACTTTGGCCGCCTCGCCCTGCAAGATGGACTGGCGCAGCTCATCGACGGCACCTTGCAGATGGCGCGTTTCATGGCTGAGCGACCATGTCGCGCTCGCGACCAGCAGGCCAAGCGAGATAACGACCGCTGGCATGAAACAAGCCAACGCAAGCGCCGCAAGCGTCAGCCTGTCCATGGCCGGGAAATCGGCGACCGCTGCAAAGCCAATCCCCGAAGCGATCCAGACGACCAGTGCAAATGCGCGCGCCACTGTCGGGTCCAACCCGCGCGCTCGGCGCTTCGCATTCGGGGGCGGGGCTGACGCACCCATTTCAGACGAATTTGATCGAGAGGATCTCATAGCTGCGCGTTCCGCCGGGGCTTTGCACATCGACACTGTCCCCTTCATCCTTGCCGATCAGTGCGCGGGCAAGGGGGGATTTGATATTCAGCAACCCCTTTTCAAGATCGGCCTCTGGTTCACCCACAATCTGATAGGTGCGTTCTTCGTCTGTGTCTTCGTCCACAAGTGTCACAGTAGCCCCGAACTTAACTGTGCCAGACATCTTGCTGGGGTCAATCACCTCGGCGCGCGACAGAATCGATTCCACTTCCTTGATGCGGCCCTCGATGAAGCTCTGTTTCTCGCGCGCGGCGTGATACTCGGCATTCTCTGACAGATCACCATGTTCACGCGCTTCCGCAATGGCGCGGATGATCGCGGGGCGTTCCTCGCTCTTGAGTTTTTTCAGCTCGGCATCCAGCAACGTGTGGCCTGCACGGGTCAAGGGCAGTTTTTCCATGTTTCGTCCCCATAGATGTAAAAAAACCGCCCGCGGCGATGCCGGGGCTGTCTTTCATGTCCGGCCCATCTGAGCCTACGTATCGACAGATTGCAAGGGAATTGCGCGGCCAATCCTATTGCGGCGCGGTGTCGCGTTGCGGCGCTGCGACGCCGCGTTTGCATTGACCACGCTACTGCGCTTGCGCTACGGGTAGCGCGCAACAATATGTCCCAGCCGCACTGCCACGCGCAAGAACAGGAGCAGTCATGTCCGAAATTGAACGCGAAGCCATGGAATATGATGTCGTGATCGTAGGCGCGGGGCCTGCGGGTCTGTCGGCGGCGATCCGGCTGAAACAACTCGATGCTGACCTTTCCGTGGTCGTGCTGGAGAAGGGCTCGGAGGTGGGCGCACATATCTTGTCTGGTGCGGTGCTGGACCCATGCGGACTGGATGCGCTGATGCCCGACTGGAAGGAGCGCGGCGCGCCGATCACGGTGCCTGTGCGCAAGGATAATTTCTACATGCTGGGCGAGGCGGGCCAGATCCGCGTGCCGAATTTTCCCATGCCACCGCTGATGAACAATCACGGCAATTACATCGTGTCGATGGCGAATGTCTGCCGCTGGATGGCCGAACAGGCCGAAGATCTGGGGGTTGAGATTTTCCCCGGTATGGCGGCGTCAGAACTGGTCTATGAGGGCGAGCGCGTGAAAGGCGTGGTCGCGGGTGAATTCGGCAAGAACCCCGATGGCACACCTGGTGACGGCTATGAGCCGGGCATGGAGCTGCACGGAAAATATGTGTTCCTGTCGGAAGGCGTGCGCGGGTCGCTGTCCAAGGAAGTGATGGCGAAATACGATCTGTCCAAGGGCAAGGAGCCGCAGAAATTTGGCCTTGGCATGAAGGAAATCTGGGAAATTGACCCCGAGAAGCACCGCGAGGGGACTGTCACGCATACAATGGGCTGGCCGCTTGGCAAGAATGCCGGTGGCGGTAGCTTCATTTATCACTTCGAGAACAATCAGGTTCTGATCGGCTTCGTGGTGCATCTGAATTACGAGAATCCCTATCTGTCGCCCTATCAGGAATTCCAGCGCTTCAAGCATCATCCGATGGTGGCGGAGCTGCTGAAAGGTGCAAAGCGCGTGGCTTATGGCGCGCGTGCGATCAGCGAGGGTGGCTATCAGTCGATCCCGAAAGTGACTTTCCCCGGCGGCGTGCTTCTGGGTTGCTCGGCCGGGCTGGTGAATGTGCCGCGCATCAAGGGCAATCACAACGCCATGTTGTCGGGCAAGGCTGCCGCCGAAGCCGCGCATGAGGCGATCAAGGCAGGTCGCGAAGGTGATGAACTGACCGCCTATGAGACGGACCTGCGCGACGGGCCAGTCGGAAAAGACCTGAAAAAAGTACGCAATGTCAAACCCATGTGGTCAAAATGGGGGCTGATGCCATCGCTTGCGCTTGGTGGGCTTGATATGTGGACCAACACGGTCGGGTTTTCGCTGTTCGGCACGATGGGCCATGGCAAAA
>SKGU01000258.1 GCA_007117255.1 Natronohydrobacter sp.
CTGCCGAAAGGATCAAGATGACTGACCATGTCCCCACAGAGGCCGATCTGGCCACGATCATGCGCATCATTCCGCATCGATACCCGTTTTTGCTGGTCGACAAGGTGCGTGATGTGGTGGCGCGGACCTCGGCTGTGGGCATCAAGAATGTCACGTTCAACGAGCCGCATTTTCAGGGCCATTTCCCCGGCGCGCCGATCATGCCGGGTGTGACCATCGTGGAAGCCATGGCGCAGACAGCCGCGGTTCTGGTCGGGCTGTCGGTTGGGTTTGGCGACAAGGCCCCGCTGGTTTATTTCATGTCCATCGACAAGGCAAAATTCCGTCGCAAGGTCGTGCCCGGCGATGTGCTGGAACTGCATGTGACTGTCAAGCGTGGCTCGACGAAGATATGGAAATTTGAAGGGGTGGCCAAAGTGGACGGTCAGGTCGCAGCAGAGGCAGAGTTCGCTGCAATGATCGACGCCACGTCGCAGGCCGCTGTGTGAGTGCTTCGATGATTGATCCCAGCGCCGAAATCCACCCTATGGCGGTGGTCGAACCGGGTGCACAGGTCGGGCCGGGTTGTGTGATTGGCCCCTTTGCCGTGGTCGGGCCAGAGGTGGTCCTGGGCGAAGGCGTGACCCTGAAGCCGCATGCGCATGTGACCGGCTGGACCGAAATCGGGGCGGGCACGACAGTATTTTCCTTTGCCTCGGTCGGTGAGGTGCCGCAGGATCTGAAATACGCAGGCGAGCGCACACGGCTGATCGTCGGCGCGCGCTGCCGCATCCGCGAGAATGCCACCTTGCATGCAGGCACAGAACACGGCGGTGGTGTGACGCGCGTGGGCGACAATGTGCTTGTGATGGCAGGCGCGCATGTGGGCCATGATGCGCATGTTGGCGAAAATGTGGTGCTGGCAAATTATGCGGGTGTCGCGGGCCATGTGGTGATCGAGCGCAATGTGATCGTGGGGGCGTCTGCGGGATTGCACCAGTTCATCCGCGTGGGCGAGGGCGCGATTATTGGCGCGCTGACACGGGTGACACATGATGTGATGCCGTTCGGACTGGTATCAGGCCCGGATGGCGAGCTGCATGGGCTGAACCTGATCGGTTTGAAGCGGCGCGGCATGAGCCGCGAGGATATCGCGGCCTTGCGCGCGGCCTACAAGCATCTGACGGGCGAGGGCGCGCTGAGTGATCTGGCCCAGACGCTGCTGGATGATGCACCCACCGAGACTGTGGCGCAGGTTGCGCGGTTCTTCACAGGGGACGCGGGCCGCAATTTCTTGCGTCCGAAATGAGCCGGGTTGCGCTGATTGCCGGGCGTGGGCAGTTGCCGCAAATTCTGGCGTCGCGGTTGCAGGCGCATGGCCAGCCTGTGTTGCTGGCCGAACTCGAAGGCTTCGAGAGCCTGAGTTCGGGGCGCGACGATGTGCTGCGTTTCCGGCTGGAGCGGCTGGTGCCGTTTCTGGACCATCTGCAGGATCAGGGCGTCACGCGCGCGGTCTTTGCAGGCGGCGTGCATCGGCCGCGCCTTGACCCTGCGCTGATTGACCCTGCAACCATGCAGCTTTTGCCGCGCATCATGGCGGCGATGCAGCAAGGCGACGATGGCACGCTGCGCGAGGTGATCGCGCTGATGGGCGAATGGGGGGTCGAGGTTGTTGGCGCGCAAGACCTCTGCCCGGAGCTTGTGGCAGAGCCCGGCCCGCTGGGTGCGCATGCGCCCAAGAGCCAGGACAAGCACGATGCCGCGCGCGGTTTCGATATCCTGCGCGTTACAGGGGCTGCCGATGTGGGGCAGGGTTGTGTTGTGGCGCAGGGCCAGTGTCTTGCGATTGAGGCGCTGCCGGGCACAGATGTGATGCTGGATCATCTGGCCAGCCTGCGTGCCGCTGGTGTGGTGCTGCCAGAGGGCGGTGTGTTCTGCAAAGCCCCGAAACCGGATCAGGATCGCCGCATTGATCTGCCTGCGCTTGGGCCGGAAAGCGTTGCGCGCGCCCATGCGGCCGGACTGCGTGGCATTGCCTTTGAGGCCGGGGGCGTGCTGCTGATCGCGCGTGACGAGATGATCGCGCGTGCGGATGAACTGGGCGTGTTTCTTCTGGCGCAGGCGCGCGCATGAGGGTTTTCGTCATCGCGGGCGAGCCATCGGGCGACAAGCTTGGGGCGGCTTTGATGGCGGGCTTGCGCGACCTTGCGCCCGATGTTGCGTTTACAGGCGTTGGCGGCGATGAAATGCGCGGGCAGGGGCTGGCTTCGCTTTTTGCGATGGCGGATTTGTCGGTGATGGGGCTGGCCGAGGTGCTGCCGCGTATCCCGCTGCTGCGACGCCGTATCCATGAGACAGCGCAGGCGATTGCCGAGCAACGCCCCGATCTGGTGATCAGCATTGACAGCCCGGATTTCTGCTTGCGCGTGTTGAAGCTGGCGCGCAAATCCCGCCCTGATCTGCCTGTGGTGCATTATGTTGCGCCTTCGGTCTGGGCATGGCGACCGGGGCGGGCGGCCCGCATGGCCCCGCTGGTCGATCATGTGCTTGCCCTTTTGCCGTTCGAGCC
>SKGU01000188.1 GCA_007117255.1 Natronohydrobacter sp.
CGGCGCGGACTCGTCTGTCTGTTCAGGGCCGGGCGTTGTCATGTCGCTCAAATGATCAAAAGGAACATTATGCAAAGGTCTTTGACGGCGATACTGATCGACATTGGCAAAGTGCCATGTCGAGAACGGGAACTTTGGTACGAACATAAAGCCTGACCCTTGAGCGAGTTTGCCACAAGCCCAAGATGAATCAACCGCCGTTAACAGTGCGTTAGAAGAAAAACTTGGCCCAAGGGCACGAACAGAACAGACGAATCATCCGAAAATTGTATAAGCAACTGATAATGAGAAGAAATTATCCTCAATGAATGCCCTGGTGGCTGTTACCCAAAGAATAACATCAGCATAACAGGCGCGGGGACATAGTTCAGCAACCACAGAGTTCGGGAGCTGGATATGCCTATTGCCGCAGAGCCGATCGTCGTCATGACCTCGTTGGAGGCGCATCATCTTGCTTTGCAGACCATTGGTGCGATTGGCAGCCTGATCTATATCGGCAACTATCTGCTGGTCCAATGCGGCCATATCTGTGGCAACAGTGTGATCGATACGATCTCCAAATTTCTGGCTGCGCTATGCGTCATGGTCAGTTTGGCGACGGCGTTCAATCTGGCTACTTTTCTCATCCAGATCAGCTTTATCGCGATCTCGATTTTCGGGCTTTGGTATCGTCTGTCCGGGCGCTTGGTCGCGCGCCGGGCGCGGCAGGCCCACATCCTTTCCATGCGTCATGATACCCTGGCCGGCGTTGATGCATGGACCCCCGGCGAAAGCGCGTTCTGTACTTCTCCCGTTCAGCAGGCGCGTTCGTCGGGCCGTCGGGGCCATCGCGACTTGTCGCCATGGCCCCGGCACCACGGGGGTGTCTGATGCTGTCCCCGCCGCCTGATCCGGGTCTTCAGAAACACGTTCCTGCCAAGCGAAGTCATTTTTTGAAAGGGTTGCACATGCCTTCCGACACCACACTTCCAGACCTTGCCGCGAACCCGCATATCCTGCGCTGGACAGTGGTGATCATCTTGGCTGCCTTGGGCTACACAATCGCAACGGTCGGGATGAAGCTTGCGGCAGATCGCAGCTACTCGCTTGCGGCGGTACTGATCATCGCGGGTTTCGTGCTTGTTGTCGTCACAGAAGTGTTTCTGCTGCGTCGCGCCAGCATGACCGTTGTTTACATCACGATTATCGGGGCAGAGACCCTGATGATCCTCGTTGCCGGTGCGATGATGGGTGAAATCATAGATTTCCGGCGCGTCATGGGTGCGTGCTGCGTGGTTGTGGGGATTGCGCTTGCATCGACCTGACGCAACCACAAATCATGCGTGAACAGCCCGGCATTTGCCGGGTTTTTTCGTGACCTGAGGTGCTGCTGGACAGAATAATGCCCCTGTTCTCGCGAACAGGGGCATCAGCTTTGAAAAGGGTTTGGTGATGAAACTCGAACGCAGGCTCCACAATACTTTTCAAAACACAGTGGCGAACAAGGCGCCCTGAGAATACCAGTGCTCTGTGACGGTTTGTGCCGTCTTGTGGTCTTGAGAGCATCTATCCACATCCGCTGTTATCGCTGCGTTAGAGCTATATTAAGATTCGTTAATTCCGGGTTTTTCTCTTTCAGCCCTGCACAAGTTGGGGCAGGTTGTGAAGCAGGGTCGCACAGCAAGGGACGCGATGCAGAGGGCATGCATGATTTGGGTAGGAACGTTGCTTCTGGCGTCCGGCGCGAGTGCCGCGCCGCTATCCTTGCCTGCGCCTGTCAGTGACGCAGACTATGCGAGCCATCCGCCTGATCTGGTGCGTCTTGGCTGGCAGTTGTTCTATGATCCGATCCTTTCGGGCAATCGCGAGGTCGCCTGTGCAACCTGCCACCACCCGGCCTTTGGCAGTTCGGACGGTGTGTCGCTGGGGCTTGGCGATGGTGGTGTCGGATTGGGGCCTGAGCGGCGCGCTGACCCGGAAAACATGCCAGAGCAACGTATCCCGCGCAATTCGCCCGCTCTGTGGAATCTTGGCGCGCATGAATTCACACGGATGTTCCATGATGGCCGGATCGAGGTCGACCCCGACCGCGCGGGTGGGCTGCGCACCCCATTGGAAGATGACATGGTGCAGGGTTTTGCCTCGCTTCTGTCGGCGCAGAACATGTTTCCCGTGCTCAGCCCGGATGAAATGGCCGGGCATTACAGCGAGAACGAGATCGCGCAGGCTGTGCGGCAGGGGCAGATCACGGGCGAGGGCGGCGCGTGGGATCTGATCGCAGCGCGTGTGCGGGCCATTCCTGACTATGCGGGGGCTTTCATCGCGCTGCATGAGAATATCACGCAACCGGAACAGATTGCCTTCACGCATATCTCAGACGCGATTGCGGCTTTTGTGGCCGATGAGTTCCGCTCGGACACCAGCCCTTTTGACGCCTATCTGCGCGGGGAGCGGGATTTGCCAGGGGCCGCAGAGCGTGGCATGGCGCTGTTTTATGGCGATGCCACTTGCGCCACCTGCCATTCAGGCGCGTTCCAGACCGATCACGGATTTCAC
>SKGU01000238.1 GCA_007117255.1 Natronohydrobacter sp.
ACCCTAAGCCGATTTGACGACGCATCGTGTACAATGCTCCCATCTATGACGCCCTTGATTGCCAAGATCGCAACCGTAATCGCCTCTCTGACAGCGCGCTTCATTTCAAAAGCACGATCACGCTCAAATATCCGCCGATCTTTGCGCAGCTGCTCTTGCTGGTTTGCCAAGGCTGCGCGTTGTTGTTCCAACCCCGCGCGTTCTTCGAGCAGTACGGCTTTAGCCTTCGCTTGCGCATCTGCCAATATCAGCGCAGCCTCGCGTTCAGAGCTTTGACGCATCGCTTTGGCAGCATCATCGGCCCGCAGTCTCGCGCGTGCCGCAATTTCACGGTCTTCTTGAGCTGCGCGGCGAAGTGTTTCGGCGGCCAACTCTGCCTCATCAAGGCTGGAAACTTGGCCTGAAACCTTCGCGGTCAGTGCATCATCGGCTTCGATCAGTGCAACCATCTTGTCCTCGATGCCCTCAATAATCTCTGCGTTCTCTACCGCCTGTCGCTTTTCCATTTGCCACTGGGCGCGGGATAACCGCCGTCGCTTCGGACCAGTCCGGGTCAACCCGACGCGCAGCCCGACTTCACTATGGTAGTCGTCCTGAAGTTCGGGCCCTGCCGCTTTATAGGCACGATTGCCCAATTTCAGCGCCACAGAGGGTTCAAGCCCCTTGGATCGGGCGGCCTGTTCGACAAGCTGTTTGGCGCCCCAAGCTGGGTTCAGATCTCGGGCCAAACATTTTGGATCATCACGAGGCAGGATGAATGCGTGGATATGCGGATACTGTTCATCGATATCTACTCGGCAGCGGAAATCGATCGCCTCATCGAGGCCGCCCTTCAGCTTCGACCCAAAGGCGGCTTGCGCGCACGGACCCATGCGACATTGATCGCGCTGCTCTCGGTCACCGGGTTGAGGATCTCCGAAGCTCTGAATTTGACGGTCGCCGACGTGGCACACGACGGCCTGCTGATCCGGGAAACCAAGTTCCGGAAAACGCGACTCGTGCCGCTGCACGACACGGCAGTAGCGGGCTTGAAGGGCTATCTGGCGCTTCGGCGGCCCTGTTCAGAGACTGATCCAGTGTTCGTCAACGCGTGCGGTCTGCCGCTGCGCTACATCACGGTCAAAGAGACCTTCGACAGGCTGGCCGCCAAGGCTGGTGTCGTACCGGCGATGAAGCGCCGTCCACGTCTGCACGATCTGCGACACACGTTTGCGGTTCGCGCATTACAAGGCACTCCGCTGGATCGCAGCCGAAGTGGCGCACATATGGCAGCGCTGGCGACCTACATGGGTCACGTCAACATCCATGCAACCTACTGGTACCTGGAGGCCACTGCCGACCTGATGCGCGATGTCGCCGCAGCCGGCGAAGGGTTCCTCACCGAAAGGGGACAGTCATGACGCCGATTACCCCCCTCATCCAAGCGTTCCTGGATCAGACACTCGCCCGCCAGCGGGGCGTCAGTCGGCATACGCTCGACTCCTACGCCCTGAGCTTCCAGTTGCTGTTCATCTTCGCTGCAAAGAGGCTGAAGGTCTCGCCATCGGCGCTGACGCTGGAGCAGCTCGACGCCAACCTCATCAGCGCCTTTCTGGAATATCTCGAGGACAAGCGCAAAAACGCGCCGGTGACGCGAAATGTCCGGCTGGCGGCCATCAAGTCCTTCTTCCGCTTCCTCGAATACAGACAACCGGCAGCATTGGATCATATCCGGCGCGTTCTGGCGATCCCGTTCAAGAAGACCGATCAGAGTCTGGTTCCCTATCTTCTGCGGGAGGAACTGCAGGCGGTGCTCGACGCTCCGGATCCCGCCACACGCGATGGCATCCGCGACCGGGCCATGCTGCATCTGGCGGTTTGTGCAGGTCTGCGCGTGTCCGAGTTGACGGGGTTGAAGCTCGAGGACATCGACCTGTCGTCGATGAGCATTCGTGTCCTGGGTAAGGGACGGCGGGAACGGACGCTTCCCTTGTGGAAGACTACGGCCGCGGCTCTGCGCGCCTGGCTCGCCGTTCGCGGGCGGGTTCCAGTGCCCGAAGTATTTGTCAACAACCGGGGAGATCCACTAAGCCGATGGGGCTTCGCCTATCTGCTCAAGCAGCATACAGCGACTGCCGCTCGAGCACATCCCGACCTCAAAAAGAAACGTGTCTCGCCTCACGTGCTCAGGCACACATGCGCGATGATCATCCTTCAGGCAACGCAGGACATTCGCAAAGTGTCGCTTTGGTTGGGACACGCCACTCTGACAACGACTGAGGTCTACACGCGTGGGGACCCGTCAGAGAAGCTCGACGCAATGGAATCGATCGTTCCACCGCATTTGCGGCGCGGCACGTTCCAGCCGTCCGACAGGCTGATCGCACTCCTCAAGCGCCCTTCGTAATGGAGAGCCGGGATGGCGGCGGCGGACACAAGAACACGATCACACCGCCGCCAGCTCCCCATTACTGGATGTGCCCATAATGCAGGAATTGTAGGCGACGTGATGGTGGCCGCATTTGGTGCAACCGGCCACATGCCCGCCGAGCGC
>SKGU01000179.1 GCA_007117255.1 Natronohydrobacter sp.
TCTGTTTCTTCACGGTGCTGCGTCAGGCGATGGCCACAGATCAAGCCGTAGCGCCAGCACTGTATTTCGGCACCAATTCGGGATCAGTCTTTGCCTCTTTTGATGAGGGGGAAAGCTGGTGCGAAATCGCACGCCACCTGCCCACGATCCAGAGCGTAGAAGCCCTCTGAGATGATCTGCAGGTCATTGACCGCACCGATTGAGGGGTTAGGTCTTGCCCGTGGCAATTTGAGGACAGAGCATGACCTTCACCGACCTTGCGCAACGCGAGCGCTTGCCAGATGCCCTGCGCGTCCTGTTGGAACAATACCCCCGCGACATCTGGGAAAGCCATCATAATTTCGACGGGCTGACACGGTTCTGGCTGGACCGACACCTGATGTTTCGCCGCGCACTGGCACAATGGCAGCAGGACACGCGCGGATTTCTGGACAAGGGACGTGATCCGCGCGCGCATGGGCAGATGACCGCGCGGATCGGTGGATTTCTGATCAATGAATTGCACGGCCACCACCATATCGAGGACGCGCATTACTTTCCTGTCCTGTCGGCGGCGGAAAATCGTCTGGCGCATGGGTTCGAGCTGCTGGATGCTGACCACCACGCGCTGGACGCACAGCTCGCCGGTCTGACAGAGGCGGCGAACGGTCACCTGCGTCAGCTGCAGGACCGCAATTCAGATACCAAGGCCAGCGCCGGGACCATGCTGACACGCCTTGATGCGTTCGAGCGCTTTCTGGACCGACATCTGGTCGATGAAGAAGAACTGGTCGTACCCGTGATCCTGCATCATGCGCTGAAATTCTGACCTTGACGTAGGGTGCGTGCTCAGCACGCACCCTACCCTAGCCACGACGCAATTCCTTGACCCGCGCGGCCAGCCAGTCAAGATCGGGATCGCGCAGTCCCAGTTCTGCCAGATGCGCGGCCGTGTTGAACAGATAGGCACAATTCGGTCCGCGCCCGCCGACAGCGCGCGCAATGATCTGCGCCTGTTCTTCGAGCGAAAGCCCTGCGCAATACTGATCATGCGCGCGGTCAATCACATATGTCACAGCCTCCACCTCGCGTCCATCCTCCAGCATGACAGGTGTTTGCTGTTCCAGATAGGCGGCGGAAATCAACTCCCGTGCGCGCAGATATTCCAGGCTTTCACCCGCGATCCGGGCCGGGATTTCAAACGCGACACCCTCGCATCCGCCCTGCCCTGCATCCAATGCAAGTACCAGTCCGGGCTGCGTAACCGTGCCACGGTGATGGATCGAACGCATGCAAAAACTGCGCTGAAACCCGTCCAACCGGGCAATCTGACGACTGGCATAGGCAAAACCCGGCTCCCAGATCAGCGATCCGTAGCCAAACACCCAAATCGAATCCCGCGCGCGCATGTGACTGGTCCTTATTGACTGCTCTGGTGTAATTGGCTTTGCACCAGGATAAAAGGGAGGCCTGCAAGATGCGATTTACTGTCAAAGCCATTCTGGCGGCAGCCCTTTTCTGGGGCGTATACTGGTTTGCGGCAGCCCAGATCATCGAACACCAGATCAAGGCACTTGTAGCGCGCAACACTTTGCTTGCCGCCGATGCGACCAGCACGGTCACAGGCGTCCCGCTGGGCTTTCACATGACCCTGCGCGATGTTGACTGGCGCAGCCGCGACGGCTTGCGCGCATGGCAAGCCGACGCAGTCACGCTGGATGCTGCGAGCTACTGGCCGAACAGAATTTATATCGGCTTTCCTGAGCAGCAAGAGATTGGCCTTGCCGGGCTGACCAGCCGCCTGCACAGCACAGCAATGACTGCACAGACCAGCTTCGGGGCAGATTTGATCCTGCGCGAGGCGCTGATGACACTGGGCGAGACCCGGATGGAACCGCCTTTATTCGTCGATGGCCTGAATGGCGCCGACATGTCGCTGCAGCGAATCGAGAGCGGAACCTATAGTCTGTCCGTGCAAGCCGGTTCGCTCGTCTTCGCTGCGCCTGTTCTGGCCGCTCTCGACCCGGATGAGATCCTGCCAGACCATTTGGACGGATTTCAGATCGATGCTTCGCTGCAATTCACTGGGCCAATCCCTTTACAAGGACCGTTGCCGCGGCTGACTTCGATGCAAGTGGTCAATGCGCAGCTCGACTGGGGCGCGTTAAAGTTAACCCTCGACGGTCAGATCACACGCAGTGAAGCAGGCGCCCTTGATGGTCAGATGATCCTGGCATTGCAGGATTGGCGTCCCTTCCACGCGTTGCTTGTGTCAAATGGTGCGCTTCCACCAGATGCCGCAATGATGGCGGGGCTTTTTCTTGCTGCACAAGCACAGCCCGGCGGCCACGCAGTCAGCTTGCCGCTTGAGTTGCGCGCGTCGGTCCTGTCTCTGGGACCGTTTCCCGTGATGCGCCTGCCACTATTTTGAGCGCAGTCGAAAAATCGCGCGCCCGGCTGGTATGGCTAAAACAACCCCGACGATATTGGCAATAAAATCCCAGAATTCACGACCGCGCCCGAAATAGGGTTGGATCAGCTCAATCGCCCCGCCAAACGCAGCAAGTGCAGGCAACAGCCAGACCCACGCATGCGGCCGCACGGACAAGATCGGCAGTGCAATAGCGAAAAACAGGCTCGCATGAACAATCTTGTCAAGACCTGCTACCAGCGGTGGCGGTCCCGGCGGCACAGGCGCCAGCAATGCCACCGTCACCATGGCCGCAATAACGCCTGAAACAGCATATGCTGTCGTGTAAATAAAGCCCCGAAATGTCACCCGACATGCCCCGCTGCAACCAATGCCAGCGGAGTGGCATGGTGCTGCCGGGGCTTCAAGCCGAAATCGACTCTCGCGCAGCATCCTGAACCGCTGAGGTCACGCGTGACAGCGCACGCTCTTCCAACTGGCGCACCCGCTCTTTTGATATGCCCATATCTGCGCCGATCTCGGCCAAGGTGCGCGGCGTGTCGCTCAGATGCCGCTCGGCTATGATGCGCTGCTCACGCTCTGGCAAATCCTGAACGGCTGAATACAGTAGCGAGCGTCTGCGGTGGGCTTCCAGATCCTCCAGCACACGGGTTTCCGTGGCCACAGTATCGTCCTCCAGGGCATCCATCCAGTCGCGCCCATCCTCTTCACCATTCTGGGCCACGTTCAAGGACAGGTCCTGACCAGACATCCGCCCAAGCATGATCTGCACCTGATGCTCAGGCACATCCAGTTCCCGCGCGACAGTCTCGCTCAAAGCCTCGCGGCGGATCTCACCATCGTCCAGCTTCACAAGCGTCTTGCGCAGATGGAAGAACAGTTTTTTCTGCACCGCATTGGTGGCGGTGCGGACAACCGACCAGTTGCGCATCACATATTCCTGCATCGAAGCGCGTATCCACCACGCCGCATAGGTTGAAAACCGCGCGCCGTTTTCAGGATCATATTTTTCGGCCGCGCGCATCAGGCCCAGATTGCCCTGCTGGATCAGGTCTTCCAGCGGCATGCCATAACGGCGGTAGCGCGTCGCCACGGAAACAGCCAGTCTGGTATACGCCGTGATCAGACGGTGCAACGCCGCTTCATCGCGGTGATCACGCCAGGCCAGCGCAAGGCGATGCTCGGTCTCGGCATCCAGCATCTCGCGTCCCATGGCCTTGCGTATGAACTGGCTTGTCCGGGGGTCACGAGGTTGCATTGGTATTACCCTTTTCATATCGACTCGATATTGTTTCGTATCGCTACCATTTGGGTCGCTGGCTTGTCAACCGTACAGCTTGACACTATCTGCCCTGCCATGAGCACAAACGCCCCTGCACCCGACAGTGATCTTGCCGATCTGATTGTTCATCTTGCCCGGCTTGGGCAATCGTGTGGCCACGCAAACGGGGCAGCGCCCCTCACGGCCGCACAATGGACGGCGCTGCGCTATTTCGCCCGCGCCAACCGCTTTTCCCGCACACCTTCGGCCTTTTCAGAATTTCACGCCACCACACGCGGCACCGCATCCCAGACTGTGAAATCACTGGTCGCAATGGGTCTTCTGATGCGACAAAATCATGAATCCGACGGGCGTAGCACAGTGATCAATGTCACAGAGGCGGGCCACGCGCAGCTGCGTGCCGACCCACTCAGCGACCTGCGCCAGGTTCTCGCAAACCTGCCCGACGACACACGCGCTGCATTGGCCAATGCACTTGGCTGCGCCATCACCGATCTGGCGCGCCTGCGCGACACGCCCGTGTTCGGCACCTGCTCGGATTGCAGCCATTGTGAGCCAGGCGAGGTGACCAGCTATTGCCACTGCACTCAAAGCCTGCTGACGCCACCAGAGATGCAGGCGATCTGCGTGGATTTTCAACGTGGCCGACGCGCCTGACATTTAAGCACGTCCATCAGCGGAAAATTTCTGCAACACTGGGCTTGGGGTCGAACCTTTGCGGTTTGACCGTCGGGCCAAAGGCACGACCGGGTGCGCCCCCCTCGATGGGGGGCAAGCCCGGCCATAGCCCACCTAGCCAACACTTGCCAATTGCCCAATCGCCGCGCGCAGGCGCATGATCTCCTCGCGCAGCACCTCGGCTTTCTCGCGCGCCTCTGTCACCACCTCTTCGGGCGCGCTCTCGACGAATTTCGCATTGCGCAAACGTCCTTCGATCCCGCCGAGTTCCTTCTCGGCCTTGCCGCAGGTTTTTTCCAGCCGGTCCCGCTCGGCATCAATGTCGATCACGCCTTCCAGTGGCAAACCGAAGGTCCCCCCCTCAACGGTCACAGTGATTGACCCTTTGGGCAGGCTTTTCGCCTCATCCAGCGCAGCGATCCGCGCCAGCTTCGTCACAAGTGCCATATTGCGCCCCAACGCCCCACGCCCCTGATCGTCCAGATCAAGCTGCACCATATTCAGTTTCAGTCCGACTGGAACGCGCAGTTGCGCACGCGCCGAACGGATGCCCTCAATCAGCGCAATCACCCAGCGCATTTCGCGCATGGCGGCGTCATCGACCAGTTCCGCGCCATATTCAGGCCAATCAGCATGCGCACAGAGCTTCTCGCGCTGCCCCGTCAGCCCCCAGAGTTCTTCGGTGATAAAGGGCATGATCGGGTGCAGCAGGATCATGCACTGATCCAGCACCCATGCCATTGTTGCGCGGGTCTCGGCGGCATCATCGCCATCAAACAGCGGCTTGGCAAATTCGACATACCAGTCGCAGACCTTGCCCCAGACAAAGGCATAAAGCGCGCTGGCCGCATCATTGAAGCGATAGTCCGACAGTGCCGCATCAACGGTCTCGCGCACCTTCGCGGTTTCCGAGACGATCCAACGATTGACGGTCGCTTGTGGGGCGGGTGGTGCGCTTTGCGTGCTGTGCCCTTCCCAGACCCCGTTCATCTCGGCAAAGCGGCAGGCGTTCCACAGCTTTGTCGTGAAATTGCGGTAGCCCGCAATGCGCTGGGTATCGAGTTTCAGCACACCCCCTAGGCTGGCCATGGCCGCATTGGTAAACCGCAGCGCATCCGCGCCGTAATCGTCAATGATCTCCAACGGATCAACGACATTGCCCAAAGACTTGGACATCTTCTTGCCCTTGGCGTCGCGCACAAGCCCATGCAGATAGACATGATCAAACGGCACCTCGCCTACCACGGCAAGCTGCATCATCATCATCCGCGCGACCCAGAAAAACAGGATGTCCTGTCCAGTAACGAGCACACTGGTCGGGAAATACTTTTGCAACTCCTCGGTCTGCTCTGGCCAGCCCAGCGTGCCGATGGGCCAAAGACCAGAAGAGAACCATGTGTCGAGGACGTCGGGGTCACGCGTCAATGTCTTGCCCGGCGCCATTGCTTGCGCCTCGGTCTCATCGGACGCGCAATACTGTCCACCCTCCTCATCATACCAAACCGGAATCTGATGTCCCCACCATAGCTGGCGGGAAATACACCAAGGCTCGATATTCTCCAGCCAGTGATAATAGGTCTTCTCGCCCGACTCCGGCATGATCTTCACACGCCCCGAACGCACGGCATCCAGCGCTGGCCCCACGACCTTTTCGGCATCGACAAACCACTGGTCGGTCAGCATCGGCTCGATCACGACCTTCGAGCGGTCGCCAAAGGGTTGCATGATCTTCTTCGCCTCGACCAGCGGCACCTGTGCCGCCGGGTCATCCTCGTCCCCCAACTTGCGCCCCAGACGCGGATCATCTGCCCGCGTCATGACCGCCAACCCCTCGGCCGTGATCTCCGCGACCACGGCCTTGCGCGCCGCATAGCGGTCAAGTCCGCGTAGATGATCCGGCACAAGGTTCAGCGCATCGGCCTCGGCCTCAGACAACACCCGCTCCCCGCGCGCCACAGCGCCCGCATTCGCAGCGGCTTCGGCATAGGGCGCACCATCGTCGCGCATGCGCGCGCGGGTATCCATCAAACGATACAATGGAATCCCGCCGCGCTTGGCCACGCCGTAGTCATTGGCATCATGCGCACCGGTGATCTTGACCGCACCCGACCCAAAAGCAGGGTCTGGATAATCATCGGTGATGATCGGAATCAGCCGACGATGCTCTTTCGGACCAACCGGAATTTCACATAGCTTTCCGACAATTGGCGCATACCGTTCATCCGATGGATGAACTGCGACAGCCCCGTCGCCCAGCATGGTTTCAGGGCGCGTTGTCGCAATCGAGATGTAATCCCTCATCTCGCGAAAGGTCACATTACCGTCTTCATCTTGCTCCAAATACTCATAGCTCTCGCCCCCGGCGAGCGGGTATTTGAAATGCCACATATGGCCGTCGGTTTCGATATTCTCGACTTCCAGATCGGAAATCGCGGTTTCAAAATGCGGATCCCAGTTGACCAGCCGCTTGCCGCGATAGATCAGACCCTTGTTGTACATATCAACAAAGACCTTGATCACCGCATCATGAAAATTGCCCTCCTCGCCCGCAGGCGCGCCGGGTGCGCCCGACATGGTAAAGGCATTGCGCGACCAGTCCAGCGAACAGCCCAGACGCTTCAGCTGCCCGATGATCGTGCCGCCGGATTTCTGTTTCTGTTCCCACACCATCCCCAGGAAATCAGGGCGAGAAAAATCTGTGCGTTTCTTGCCTTGTGCGGCCAGTTCACGTTCAACCACCATCTGGGTTGCAATGCCCGCATGGTCCTGCCCCGGTTGCCAGAGCGTGTCAAACCCGCGCATCCTGTGCCAGCGCACCAGAATGTCCTGCAATGTGTTGTTGAAGGCATGGCCCATGTGCAGACTGCCCGTCACATTGGGCGGCGGGATCATCACACAAAAGCTCTTGTCGCGGCGCTTGTTGGCCCCGGCGCGGAAACTGCCCTTCTCTTCCCAGAGCGCCGCTATCCGCGCCTCGGCAGCTTTTGCGTCGAAGGTCTTGTCCATCGCCATTTGTCTGATCCCGTCTGTCGAAAAAGTCTCGCGGGTTGTAACGCCCTGCGCGACCAAGGGAAAGCCCTGACACACAGGGGCAGTGCGTGCCTGTGTCACCTGCTGGGTCGCAAATGCTTGCAACCGTTCCAAGGCTGAAACTGGCCCATGTGTTTTGCTTGTGACTGCGATGGCGCTGGCTGCACCCACGCAATCTTTTTGTGCGAATCGTCTTTTTGTGCTTATCTAATGATATATTGGAGATACACAGTGAAACTTTATTACACGCTCTGGCGGCCCTTTAGCGCTGTCATTTTGTTGCTTTGCTGCATTGTCAGCTCCCCACTACAGGCACAGCCTGTAGAGTTCCGTGGCGGGGGTTTCCTGTCGGACTTCAGTGAGGGTTGCGCGCCTTTCTTTGTGCCTGACAATCGAGTCTATATCAACGTACGCTACAGGCCGGCAGGGCTTGGCAGCAACGACGCGAACAGCCTTCTGGCTTTCAGCAATGAATTTTTCTGGCAGCATACATTCACGCTCGAAGACGCGGAATTTAACGAGGACTGGCAACGGACGGTCGGATTCTTCGGGGGAATCCTGACCGAACGAGCACGTCCTGCGCCGGTTCTGAGGTTCCGCAATCAGCAACCGGAAATGCTGACGGAAGATAGCCAGGACGTCTACATCTTCGGACAGGTACGTCACATGTTCCAGCGAGGCTGTCGTGCGAATTACCGGATCGCGCTGATCCGGCGTCCATGAACTTGCACAGGCTGGTCCACATCAATCAGGATGACGTCATGAAAACTGTTTTCCACAAAATGAAACTGCAATCAGGTAAGGTCATTGGGGCTCTCGGTATAACAGTCGCGCTTTGCCTGGGAAGCGCACCGGCCCATGCGCAGAATGTTATCTTCGAAGGCGGGGCATTCCTGGGCGAATTCAGCCCGGCCTGCGCCGAACACGGCTGGCAGGGGCGCCCCTATTTCCATGTTCATTTCATGCCCGCGGCTGTAGGTGGCAATGAAAACCGGACCCGGCTGACCTTTTTTCTGCGCGACTATGCGCAAAGCTATACCTTGCCGGAGAGCGACTTCAGACCTTCGTTCCGGCTGGTCGAGGCTGGCCATACTGGCTGGGAAACGTCACTTTTCGAGAACCCCACCCGTTTACGCGTGACTGAAATGACCCCGCGCCAGGTCCGGCTGGGCACGGACCGTGTGCTTATGCGCGGCGATATCCGCAATTTCAACGACCGACCAGGGTGCGAAGTCAGTTTCACAGTGCATGTGGTGCGTCGCGAGTGATCGCACGGAAGACGGTCAGCGCAGCGCGATTGTTTCTGAGCTGAGCGCATTTGCCATGAGGCTGACCGCCTGCGCAAGCCGTTCATCAATGACCCCCAGATACTCGGTCCAGCTGTGCAGCCCTTCCAGCGGCGCTGCCCCGTCCGAAATGCCACGCAGAACAATCAGCGGCAGCCCGAAACGCTGGCAGGCCCGCCAGATGGCGAAGCTTTCCATATCCACCATGTCTTCGGCAATTCGGTCATAGGCTCCGCCAGATACGATATTTGCCCCGGTAGACAGGCTGGCCGCCGCCAAGCCGGGGATCTTGTGAGGCAACTCAACACGTGCAGGCATGTCCAGAAACGGAGTCACACCCGGCGCGAAGCCTAGAGCAGACGCATCCATATCCCGATAGGCCAAGGCGTTGGCCTGATAGACAACGCATTGCTCCAAAGCTCTCGATCCGGCAGAGCCAAGTGACACGACAAGCTCTGGCAAGGTGTCAGTTCGCGCAAGCTCAGACAAGGTCGCAGTGGTGACAACTGCGGCTTCGACCGGCCCTACCCCAGTCATCACTGGCTTGAACAATGCCCGCAGATGCGGCCCGTATTCTGCTTCAGCCGCCATGAGAAACAGAACCGACCGCCCCCCAAGCGACGTGATCATGCGCGCGCCCGGCGCGCCACATGAACGGCGCATTGCGCGCGCGACACAACCTTGCTGGCGGTTGATCCCAACATCAGGCTATGCGTGCCAGGCCGGTGCGAGGCAATGACGATGCAATCCACGCCTTGTGCCTTTGCGAATTCAAGCACTTCATGCGCGGCATCCCCCTCCAGCACAACAACCCCGCCGTCATTCAGACCATCTGCCAGTCCGGAAAGATCTGCTTCGATCGCATGACGCATCTCGTCGCGCCAGCCCTCTGGCAAGTAACTCAGTGCGAAGACAGGCGCAGGTTCCATGACATGTAACAGCGTGATCCGTGCATCAGGCGCGGCAAGGCGTTGCGCTATGTCCAA